>NZ_OW150024.1:577500-665000 GCF_933509905.1 Trichlorobacter ammonificans
CGCGTGCCTTTTGCATAATGAGTCAGCGAGTTACTCTTACTAGCAAGGTTAAGTTCATGGAGCGGAGCCGAAGCGAAAGCGAGTCTTAATAGGGCGTCTAGTTAGTAGGAGTAGACCCGAAACCGGGTGATCTATCCATGTCCAGGGTGAAGCGAAGGTAACACTTCGTGGAGGCCCGAACCCACTGGCGTTGAAAAGCCAGGGGATGAGGTGTGGATAGGAGTGAAAGGCTAATCAAACTCGGAGATAGCTGGTTCTCCCCGAAATATATTTAGGTATAGCCTCGGGGGTTCCGTGACGGGGGTAGAGCACTGAATGGGCTAGGGGCCTCACCAGGTTACCAAACCCAACCAAACTCCGAATACCGTCAACGTATACCCCGGGAGTCAGACTATGGGTGATAAGATCCATGGTCAAAAGGGAAACAGCCCAGACCGTCGGCTAAGGTCCCAAAATCCATGCTCAGTGGAAAACGATGTGGAAATGCCCAGACAACCAGGAGGTTGGCTTAGAAGCAGCCACCCTTTAAAGAAAGCGTAATAGCTCACTGGTCGAGTGGATCTGCGCGGAAAATGTAACGGGGCTCAAGCATGGTACCGAAGCCACGGACTTATATTTCAAGATATGAGTGGTAGGGGAGCATTGTGTAAGCCTGCGAAGGTCGACCGCGAGGACGGCTGGAGGTATCACAAGAGATTATGCTGACATGAGTAGCGAAAATGCGGGCGAGAAACCCGCACACCGAAAACCCAAGGTTTCCTACGTAAAGGTAATCTGCGTGGGGTTAGTCGGTCCCTAAGGCGAGGCCGAAAGGCGTAGTTGATGGGAAACAGGTTAATATTCCTGTACCTCTGGTTACTGCGATGGGGGGACGGAGAAGGGTAGGCGATCCGGGCGCTGGTTGTCCCGGTTCAAGCGTGTAGGCGGGAGCGGCAGGTAAATCCACTGCTCCATTCAACGCTGAGACGTGATGACGAGAGGGTATCCTCATAAAGTCGTTGATCCCATGCTTCCAAGAAAAGCCTCTAAGCTTCAGGTAACCGGAGACCGTACCGTAAACCGACTCAGGTGGGTGAGGAGAAAATCCTAAGGTGATTGAGAGAACACTGGTTAAGGAACTCGGCAAAATGACACCGTAACTTCGGGAGAAGGTGTGCCTCCACTAGGTGTAGCGATTCGCACGTGAAGCCGAAGGAGGTCGCAGAGAAATGGCGGTAGCGACTGTTTACTAAAAACACAGGACTCTGCTAAGTCGCAAGACGATGTATAGGGTCTGACGCCTGCCCGGTGCCGGAAGGTTAAGGGGATTTGTTAGCCGCAAGGCGAAGCTTTGAACCGAAGCCCCGGTAAACGGCGGCCGTAACTATAACGGTCCTAAGGTAGCGAAATTCCTTGTCGGGTAAGTTCCGACCTGCACGAATGGCGTAACGATTTCCGCGCTGTCTCAACCAGTGGCTCAGCGAAATTGAATTCTCGGTGAAGATGCCGAGTACCCGCGGTAAGACGGAAAGACCCCGTGAACCTTTACTACAGCTTGACAGTGACATTCGGAATAGCTTGTGTAGGATAGGTGGGAGACTTTGAAGCTGGCACGCCAGTGTCGGTGGAGTCGTCCTTGAAATACCACCCTGGTTGTTTTGGATGTCTAACCTAGGCCCGTCATCCGGGTCGGGGACACTGTCTGGTGGGTAGTTTGACTGGGGCGGTCGCCTCCCAAAGAGTAACGGAGGCGCGCGAAGGTTCCCTCAGCCCGATTGGAAACCGGGCGTAGAGTGCAAAGGCATAAGGGAGCTTGACTGCGAGACCCACAAGTCGAGCAGGTACGAAAGTAGGTCTTAGTGATCCGGCGGTTCTGTATGGAAGGGCCGTCGCTCAACGGATAAAAGGTACTCCGGGGATAACAGGCTGATCTCCCCCAAGAGTTCACATCGACGGGGAGGTTTGGCACCTCGATGTCGGCTCATCGCATCCTGGGGCTGAAGTAGGTCCCAAGGGTTTGGCTGTTCGCCAATTAAAGCGGTACGCGAGCTGGGTTTAAAACGTCGTGAGACAGTTTGGTCCCTATCTACCGTGGGCGCAGGATACTTGAGAAGAGCTGTCCTTAGTACGAGAGGACCGGGATGGACGTACCGCTGGTGTTCCAGTTGTGCCGCCAGGCGCAGTCGCTGGGTAGCTATGTACGGAACGGATAACCGCTGAAAGCATCTAAGCGGGAAGCCTCCTTCAAGATTAGGTATCCCTGGGTGTAACAACCCCTGAAGGCCCGTTGGAGACTACAACGTTGATAGGCCGGGTGTGTAAGTGCAGTAATGCATTCAGCTGACCGGTACTAATCGGCCGTGAGGCTTGACCATAAAAAAATCATGGAAGGGGGGTGGCTCAACCCCACCCCCCGACCACTAAATCAATCGCAACCTGAACAAACTACTCATAGGCAATTGGAAAATTATGGAGAGAAAATCTCCAGCCAATTCGTGACAGCAGGCTGACCACTGCTGTTACCCAGAGTTTCTGGTGGCTATGCCGAGGGGGTCACACCCGTTCCCATCCCGAACACGGAAGTTAAGTCCCTCAGGGCCGATGATACTGCGCGGGAAGCTGCGTGGGAAAGTAGGTCGCCGCCAGAATTAAACAACACAACGCCCCGCTTACAAAACAACGTAAGCGGGGCGTTCTGCGTCTGAAACATAAACAAATACCGACAATAACAAAATGAAGGTATCAGCATGTAGTGTGATGGTATTCACCTGACAGTTGGCCATTTTCAGTTGGTGGCCATACTGCCCTTGAATGGTAAAAGATGAAGTTGCTCAGACTAAATCTTTCCATCAAGGAGAACAGTATGACCACCGCCGAGAAAGTATCACGAAGAAAGCTCAGTTTGCTAGAGTTGGCCGCCGATCTTTCGAATGTCAGCAAAGCCTGCAAGCTCATGGGTTATTCGCGGCAGCAGTTCTATGAAATCCGTCGAAACTATCAGACCTACGGTTCAGCCGGTCTGGTTGATCGGATGCCCGGAGCCAGAGGCCCGCATCCTAACCGAGTCGATGAATCTGTAGAGCAGGCGATTCTTGAACACTGCCTGGCTCATCCCGGTCATGGCCCGCTACGGGTTGCCAACGAGTTAGCTCTTAAAGGTACCCAGGTTAGCTCAGGAGGCGTTCGCGGAGTCTGGAGCAGGCACAACCTGCTGACCAAACAGGAACGGATGCTGCGACTTGAAAAGAGCGTCCGGGAACAAGCCTTCGAACTGTCAGATGAGCAGATCAGGGCCTTGGAACGGTTCAGCCCTGAGTTCAGGGAGCGTCACATCGAAACCAGCCACACCGGCGATCTCGTAGCAGTGGACACCTTCTTTGTCGGCACCCTGAAAGGCGTCGGCAAAGTCTACCTGCAATCGGTCATTGATTGCTACTCACGCTACGCCTGGGGCAAGCTCTACACCAATAAGCTGCCGGTCACTGCTGTGCATGTGCTTAATGAAGACGTACTGCCGTTCTTTGAAGAACATGACGCCCGGATCAGCACCATCCTCTCGGATAATGGCAGGGAGTTCTGCGGCAGGCCGGACAATCATCCCTACGAGCTGTTCCTACAGCTTGAAGAGATCGAGCACCGCACCACCAAGGTCAGACGTCCGCAGAGCAATGGCTTTGTCGAACGGCTGCACAGAACCTTGCTTGACGAACACTTCCGGGTAATGGGCCGCACCAAGTGGTACGAGTCGTTGGACGAGATGCAGACCGATCTGGACACCTATCTCAAGACTTACAACTACGACCGCCCACACCAAGGCAGAAACATGCTTGGCAGGACGCCATACACGGTTTTCATAGACGGCTTGCCAAAGAACGACGATTCAGATACTGAGGACTACAAACTGGCAGCGTAAATCACGACCCATTCAAGGGCACTGTCAGGTGAATACTATCTCTGTACAATCAGCAGCTTCACCCTCCCTCAAATGCTGCAGCCAATTCGCCCTGTTTCATGTGTTTATCCTCTTCCGACTTCTACCATCGTTGCATGTGCATAGTGCGCCTTGTAGCGAAAATAGCCGGACGTTCCGTTGATTTTGGTACTGGTCATGGTATGGTTATCATCCTATCGGTCTGCTAGGTCTGTCGATGTATTGTAAACGGTATATCCGCCATCTGATCGAAGGAGGGAGCGTATGTCCGCATCGTCAGGAAGGCTCAGTTTTGAGATGAAGGTTCTCGGTGTTGTGCTGGCGAGCAGTATCAGTCTTACCCTTGTCACCAGTTTGATCTTCGTGAAGCAACACATCGACTCCTACCACGCTTTTGTTACTTCTTACAGGCAGTCCCTTTACAGAGATTTCGACACCCAGGCACAACATCTCGTGGAGACAGCCTCCAGCATGCTGCAGCGGGTATACGAGCGTCATCGGTCCGGGGAGCTGACGCTTGAGGAATCGAAAAAGCTCGGTGCGGATCTGCTGCGCAACTTGAAGTTCGGTGGCGATGGCTATTTCTGGGCCGATACCACGGAAGGGATTAATGTGGTCTTGCTGGGCAAGCCGGCGGAGGGGAAAAGCCGCATTGACCTGCAGGACAAAAAGGGAATGTCGTTTATCCGCGCGATTATCGAAAACGGAAGAAAGCCGGGGGGCGGGTTTACCGACTACTGGTTTCCCAAGGCCGGCAGCGATGTCCCGCTGCAGAAGCGGAGCTATTCACTCGAATTCAAGCCGTTTGGCTGGGTGATCGGTACCGGTAACTACGTTGACGACCTAGATGCCTTGGTGAAAAAGGCGGCGGACGAGAATTGGCAACAGCTCAAAAACGGCCTGTATCTGGTCTCCGGGGTAACTGTGGGGCTGGTTGTCATCATTTCCCTGATTTCTGTCGCTGTGACCCGTCGTTTACTCCGGTGTATCGGTACAGATCCCGAACAACTGGCGGAGATTGCCGACAGGGTGGCCCATGGGGATTTGACGGTTCGGTTCGAACAGGGCAAGGGGGGCGTCTATGATGCCATGCGGTCGATGGTGGACAATCTCCGGCAGATCATGGACAAAGTCAATCAGAGTGCTCATGCGGTATCGACTTCCTCGGTCCAGTTGAACGCGAACGCGGCGCAGATGTCCACATCGTCCCAGGAGGTGGTGTGCCAAGCGGCGACGGTGGCCACGGCCAGCGAGGAGATGGCGGCCACCAGTTCCGATATCGCCAGCAACTGCCATCAGGCAGCGGAAAGCTCCCGTCACGCCAGTGCGACGGCTCAGAGCGGCGCTGCGATTGTCAGAAGCACCGTGGACGGTATGAACCGGATTGCCGACAAGGTGCGCAGTTCCGCAGGTGTCGTGGAGCAGCTCGGCACCCGGTCAGATCAGATTGGTGCGATTGTGGCCACGATTGAGGATATTGCCGATCAAACCAACCTGCTGGCTCTGAATGCAGCCATCGAGGCTGCCCGGGCCGGTGAGCAGGGACGGGGATTTGCCGTGGTGGCCGATGAGGTGCGCGCCCTGGCTGAGCGGACCACCAAGGCAACTCATGAAATCGGGCAGATGATCAAGAGTATTCAGTCGGAAACCCGTCAGGCGGTCAGGGCAATGGAAGAGGGGGTTGATGAGGTGGAGGTGGGCACTGCCGAGGCGGCCAAGTCCGGTAGGGCACTTGAGGAAATTCTGGAGCGGATTAACGATGTGACCCTGCAGATCAACCAGATCGCTACAGCAGCTGAGGAACAGACTGCCACCACGCGGGAGATATCGAACAACATTCAGCAGATCTCTGACGTGGTGGAAAAAGGAGCCCGGAGCTCCCAGGAAATTTCCCAGGCATCGTCGGTTCTGTCCCGGCTGTCGGTCGACCTGCAGGAGCTGGTTCGAAGGTTCAGGCTGTAGAGAGGCAGAAGCGGAAGTTGTCGGGCTATTCCTGCTGAACAGAAGACGCTCCGGATAACCTCCGGGGCGTCTTCTGTTCAGTTGTGTCAAGGTGCCTGCTTTCTGCCAAGGCTTCTGAGGGTGCGATACAGCCCTGACGGCGTTGCCTCGAACGTCATAACCGGTACCTTGAGTTCACGGGACAGTTGTTCCGGCGTCAGGTCGTCCAAGAATACTCCTGCTCCCTCTTTAAGCATTACGGCGGGCACCAGGAGCACTCCTTCCGGTTGTCCAGGCCCTAACGCCGCAAGAATATCTCTGCCAGCGATCAAGCCGGTGACGGTAACGCTGCTCCCGAACAGCTGATTGGGAATTGCCGTGGCCCGCAGTTCGGCACCGGTCTTTTCCGAAAGATGCCGGAGGAATTCGCTGATAAAGCCGTAAGCGGAGATGCCGGTGACCACCGTGGCTCTGAACGGTGGCAGCGGCTTGGCCCGTCGGAGCAAGCCCCGCGCCTCTTTGAAAAACCACGGAACCTGGCCGACGCCGTTTTCCCACTGGGGGAGATCGCCATATGCACGCAGGGCCGGAAACGGGTGGTCCGCCTTCAGAAAAAATTCGTCAGCCAGTTGTAGAAACGCTTCCCCCAGGCGACGGTTCAGCCGGCGCATGCGAGGCAGCCACTGTTCCAGAAAGGTGGCGGCATAGGCACTGTCCACCGGCGTCAAGGCTGGCAGGTGTGTACGATGTTCGGTCAGTCCTACTGGCACCACTGCCAGGGATTGGACGGCGGGGTAGAGGGCGGCAAGGTCGTCCACGGTCTGTTCCAGGGCAGCGCCGTCATTGAGGCCGGGACAGAGTACCACCTGGGTGTGCATCTGTATGCGGGCACCGGCCAGGGTGCGCAGCTGTTCCAGAATTGGTGGAATCCCCTCCCTGCCCAGCAGGCGCTCCCGCAGGATTGGCTCAGTGGCGTGCACCGAGATGTAGAGGGGGGAAAGTCGCTGCTCTATGATACGTCGCAGCTCCGACGGCTTCAGGTTGCTTAAGGTGACATAGGTACCCTGCAGGAAAGAGAGGCGGTAATCCTCGTCCTTGACGTATAGCGGCTTGCGCATGCCCTTCGGGAGTTGGTGGACAAAGCAGAAAAGGCATTGATTGCCGCAACGTTTCGGCTCCGGAGCAGGAAACGCAAGTCCCAAGGGCTCACCCGGCTCCGGT
Organism: Trichlorobacter ammonificans; assembly: GCF_933509905.1. Classification (GTDB taxonomy): domain Bacteria; phylum Desulfobacterota; class Desulfuromonadia; order Geobacterales; family Pseudopelobacteraceae; genus Trichlorobacter; species Trichlorobacter ammonificans. Next base: position 584,573 of record NZ_OW150024.1, read on the forward strand.
TCAAGCCGGACCTGCCGGTAGCCGCCCGCCGGGTCGACGATGTCGAGGAGCGGATGATCGTCGAAGGCAAGGTAGGCGTAATCGATGACGTCACGGACGGGGCGACCGTTGATGCGTACCAGCCGTTCACCGGTCGTGATGCCGGCGCGTTGCGCCGGTGAACCATCGGCAACGGCGTTGATGACGAGGGCAGCACGGTTTTGCGGAGAGGTCATGGATGGTGATACAGGCGGAAGCTGCCGTCGGCTGCGGTTATGGTGGCGATGGCGTGCTTGTAGAGCAGTACGTCGCCGCTTGCATCGAGCAGCAGGCAGAAGTTGTCGAAGGATTTGATCATACCCTCGATAGTTTCACCGGACATCATGCGCACCTTCAGTCGGACGTGCTCCTTGCGGGCTTGGTTTAAATACTGGTCCTGAATGTTGAACGGAGCCTTTGGCATTATCGTTCCCCTTCCTTGAAAAACCGTGCTGCTTCTCGGGCGATAGTAGCAGAGTCCGGCGGATATGCAACCGACAGCATCTCCGCTTCCTTCCTGAACCAGGTGAGCTGGCGCTTGGCGTAGTGTCGGGTATTCCGTGCGATCACCTGCGGCAGTTCTGAGGCTGGGATATCGCCGGCCAGGAAGGCGGCCACTTCCTTGTAGCCGATGGCGCAGAGGGGCTTGGCGTCGGCCGGCACGCCGGAGGCGACAAGGCTTTGGTACTCTTCCACCAGTCCTTCCCGCAGCATCCGATGCACCCGTGCGTCGATCCGGCGGTACAGCAGCTCCCGCGGCAAATTCAGCAGGTACTGGAGGGGCCGGTACGGGCGATCGGAAAATTGGTGTCGCTGCTGGAAGTGTGATAATGGAGCGCCGCTGGCATGCCAGACTTCCAATGCCCGGATGATCCGGATCAGGTTGTTGGGATGCAGACCAGCCGCGGTCTCCGGGTCAATACGCTGCAGTTCCGCCAGGAGCGCCTCACCCCCTTCCTGTTCGGCCCGCCGTTGCAACCGTTCGCGCAGCTCCCGATCCCCACCGGGGGCATCGGCCAGCCCCCCCAGCAGGATGCGCAGGTAAAGACCGGTGCCGCCGGCCAGGATCGGGCGTTTTCCCCGAGCGGTGATATCCGCGATGGCACGGGCTGCTTCCCGGCGGAAGTCCGCTGCACTGAATGGTTCGCAGGGATTACGGATGTCCAGCAGGTGGTGGGGTACGCGAGCCCGGTCGGTTGGGGAGGGCTTGGCGCTGCCTATGTCAACCCCCCGGTAGACGGTCAGGGAGTCGACGCAGACGATCTCGCCGTCGAGCCGATCCGCAAGTTCCAGAGCCAGGGCCGACTTCCCCGAGGCCGTGGGGCCGGCAATCACCAGCAGACGGAGGGAAGGCGAAGGAGTGCCGGTAGTCACAGTGGTGCCTGCCTGTTCAGGTGCGGTGAGCGGGCACGGTTTCTTCGTTCGCCTCGGCGTACCGCTCCAGCACTTTCTCAATGAGGTTGGTGGTGGACTTGCCGTCCACAAAGGGAATCAGTTCCACCCGCCCGCCGTTCGCCTCAACCAACTCCCGGCCCACCACGTTTTCCGGGGTATAATCCCCCCCCTTTACCAGGATATGGGGCTTCAGCAGGGAGATCAGTTCCAGGGGGGTGTCTTCGTCGAACAGGCAGACGTAGTCGATGCAGCCCAGGGCTGCCAGCAGGTGGCTGCGTTCCTCCTCGCCGATCAGCGGACGTTTCGGACCCTTCAGGCGCCGTACGGAGGCATCGCTGTTGAGGCCGAGAATCAGCAGGTCTCCCAGGCGGCGGGCAGCCTGCAGGTACTTGACATGACCGGCGTGCAGCAGATCGAAACAGCCGTTGGTGAAGACGACCCGCTTGCCGTTGCGGCGGGCCTGTTCAAGCAGCGCGGCCAGTACGGTACGGTCCTTGATTTTGGCATCGCTATCCCGGTGCGTCAGGGCAACGACATCGACGATCTCTGCCGGGGTGACCACGGAGGTACCCAGCTTGGCCACGGCAATGCCGGCAGCGGTGTTGGCCAGCCGGGCCGCATCCACCAGGTCCATGCCACCGGCCACGCCGCAGGCCAGGGTTGCCAGCACGGTGTCGCCGGCACCGGTCACATCAAACACCTCCCGGGCCACGGTGGGGATATGGACGGTGCGGCCGCTGCCGCTGAACAGGGACATACCGGCTTCACTGCGGGTGATCAGCAGATTGTCCAGTCCCACCTTGCCCATGATGGTCTCGGCTGCCCGCCCCAGGGTCACGTCGTCATGGATGGCCAGGCCGGCTGCAGCCTCCGCCTCTTTGCGGTTGGGGGTCAGCACGGTAGCACCGCGGTAGCGGCTGTAGTCGGTTCCCTTGGGGTCCACCAGCACCGGGATATGACGGCTCCGTGCCGTGCTGACGACGGCGGCCAGGACCGCCGGGGTGAGCACCCCCTTGAGGTAGTCGGAGACCAGCACGACGTCGAAGGCGCCGACCTGCTCCTTCAGCCAAGTGCAGAGTTCTGATTCCAGGAGAGGCGACAGTGAGGTACGGGTTTCCCGGTCGATGCGCAGTATCTGCTGGTGGGCAGCCACGATGCGGGTCTTGCGGCAGGTACGGCGACCCGGCTCGCGGAAAACACCGTTGACCACGATCTGGCGCTCAGTGAGCTCCCGCAGCAGGGCCTCGCCATTGTCGTCGGCACCGATCACCGAGGCCAGTGAGACCTGACAGCCCAGGGCCCGCAGGTTGTTGGCCACGTTGCCGGCGCCACCGAGGCGCAGGTCCTCCCGTTGTACGTCCACCACCTGGACCGGTGCTTCCGGCGAAATCCGTTCCGTGGTACCCCACAGATACTCGTCCAGCATCAGGTCCCCCACCACCAGGCAGCGGAACGAGCCGGCACGTTGAAACAGCGCTTCAAGGGTCTGACGGTCCATGGTCAACGGTCTCCGGCGAGGCTGCCGAACAGGCTCTGTTCGATCAGGTCGCACAGGATGTGGATAACGGTGATATGCCCCTCCTGGATACGGGGGGTGATGTCGGAGGGAACGATCAGGGCCAGATCGCAGAGCGGGGCGATGGTGCCGCCGTCCCGTCCCAGCAGGCCGATGGTGCTGCAGCCGGCCTGACGACCCGTTTCCAGGGCTTTCAGCACATTGGGAGAGTTACCGCTGGTGGAGATGCCGACCAAGGCGTCGCCGGGGGCGGCCAGGGCCTCAACCTGGCGGGAAAAAACCCGGTCAAAGCCATAATCGTTGCCGATGGCGGTGAGGGCGGAACTGTCGGTGGACAGAGCCATGGCCGGCAGGCCGGGACGTTCCATGGCAAAGCGGCCCACGATCTCGGCAGCAAAGTGCTGGGCATCGGCCGCCGAGCCGCCGTTGCCCATGATCAACAGCTTGTTGCCGATTTTCAGGGTTTCCACCAGTCTGCCGGCTATCCGGGCAATGCTGTCTGAACATTCGCTCTCAAGCCGCTTGATGACCGTGCCGTGCTCCTGCAACTGTTCGGCGATACGTGTCCGCATACTCAAGCCTCCGTGCTGTGGACGCCCAGGTCCGCCAGGACCGTTGCGGGCAGTGCGTCATCATAGCCGGGAACGGGGATGCCGTCTACTCCCCTGACCACCAGCAGCTCGGGATGAGCCGTAGCGAGGGCGGCCAGCCGGCGGGTCAGGCTGCGGCGGGGAGCCAGAAGCGGCAGTTTGTGCAACCTGACGTCGGTATGCAGCTGGTGGAGTCCTGACTGCTGCGCCTCCCGGTACTGGCGGCGATGTAGGAATATATCCACGCAATGCCCGCGACGGGCTGCTGCCAGGGCGTTTTCGGCGATCAGCCCCGGGTATGCGGCATCGACACTGCCGGGAAGGTAGAGGGCGACATGGTGTCGGAGTCCCCAGCGTTGCCGACAATAGTTGCGGGATAGTTCCGAATGGCTGCGACGGCGCTCTTCGGAGCCGAAAAGCGTCAAGGGACCGGCGGAGAGGGAAAGGCTACCCACCAGGCAGGTCCGAAAACCAGCGGTGCAGGCCCGTTGGCGATAGTCCTCCAGGCACCAGGCACCGCCATCCAGCATTTCATCGAAGGTACCGATTGCCTCCCGCAGGGCCCGTGACAGGCAGAGCAGGTCGAAGCTGATGCCGTTGGTCTCCACGGCGGCAAACGGGGTGCGTTCAAAGCCGGAGGGCACATGATGCAGGGAGGGGAAAAACGGTGTCAGGATGCCGGCCTCCGGTGCGGCACTGCCGTGAGCGAGCCAGTTGTAGCAGTTCTCGTGCAGTACCACCGAGGGGCGAAGCACCAGTGCCCAGGCGGCGTCGGAACGGCGCAGGCCGTGGTTGACCGCCGGCACGAAGCCGACGTTGCGCTCCATGGTCATGTACACCGCCTGACTGCCCAGGGGGTCTGAGAACTCTTCCAGCAGCAGCTCCGTTTCCCGGTTGCAGCCGTTGTTGATCAGCAGGAGGCGTGCCCCCGATTCGATGCAGGGGAGCAGCGACACCAGGCAGGAGCGGGTTTCAGTCGGATTGTTCCAGACCGGCAGGATGATGTCGAGTGTGGGAGTGGTCATGGCAGGTAGCAGCAGAAAGGGTGGGCCAAGCCCACCCTCTGATGTGATTTCGGAATCAAGGAGCGGATAACCATCCGTGCTACGAGGAGACAGCCACCCGTTTCAACAGGTTCAGCTCGTCCAGCACTTTGCCGGAGCCGAGCACGACGCAGTCCAGCGGATCTTCGGCGATCAGCACCGGCACCTTGGTCACTTCCCGCAACAGCAGGTCCAGGTTGCGCAGGTTGGCGCCGCCGCCGGCCAGGAAGATTCCCTTGTCCACAATGTCGGCGGCCAGTTCGGGCGGGGTCCGTTCCAGGCACTGCCGGACCGTGTCCACGATGGCGTTGACCGCCTCCTTCAGGGCCTCGCGGATTTCGTCGGAATTGATCTCGATGGTCTTGGGGATGCCGGAGACCAGGTCGCGCCCCTTGACCTCCATGGTCAGTACCTCCGGCCCGGGGTAGGCTTCGCCGATCTCGATCTTGATCGCCTCGGCCATCCGTTCGCCGATCTGCAGGTTGTACTTGCGCTTGATGTACTGCAAAATGGCGTCGTCCATCTTGTCCCCCCCCATGCGGGTGGACTGGGAGTAGACGATCCCGGCCAGGGAGATGACCGCCACCTCGGTGGTGCCGCCGCCGATGTCCACGATCATGTTGCCGGATGCTTCAGTGATCGGCAGGCCAGCCCCGATGGCGGCCGCCATCGGCTCCTCGATCAGGTAGACCTCCCGGGCGCCGGCCGATTCCGCCGACTCCTTGACCGCCCGCTTCTCCACCTGGGTGATGCCGGAGGGAACGCAGATCACGATGCGGGGCCGCACCAGGGTCTTGCGGTTGTGTACCTTGTGGATGAAGTAGCGCAGCATCTCTTCGGTGATGTCGAAGTCGGCGATGACCCCGTCCTTCATGGGGCGGATGGCGGTGATGGAGCCGGGAGTCCGGCCCAGCATCTGCTTGGCCTCCATGCCGACCTTCAGCACCTTCTGCTGCCCGGTGGGCAGCTTCTGCACGGCAACCACCGACGGTTCCCGCACCACGATCCCCTTGCCTTTCAAGTAGACCAAGGTGTTGGCGGTGCCCAGGTCGACGGCCAGGTCGTTGGAAAACAGACCAAACAGCGAATCGAATATTTTAAACATGGCGGCGCGGGTCCTTTCAGAACAAAATGGGCTAAAAAATTTAGCAGAGCGCATAGGCGAATGCAAGGAGTAAATACGGGGAGGTAATGGGCTATCCTGTCTATCTCCTTGACTTTGCCGCGTCGGGCCGGTACTTTGACAAAATTTTAAGACCGCCGGATTCAGTCGGAGTTTGCCATGGAATACAAAGATACCCTTAACCTGCCCCAAACCGCCTTTCCCATGAAGGCCAACCTGCCCCAGCGGGAGCCGGAGCTGCTCAAGAAATGGGAAAGCCGGGAATTATACCGCATGATCGAGGAGGCCGGTAATGGCCGCCCCCGCTATATCCTCCACGACGGTCCCCCCTACGCCAACGGCCATATCCATATCGGCCACGCCCTGAACAAGATTCTCAAGGACATGATCCTGAAGAGCAAGCGGATGGAAGGGTTCGACGCCCCCTACGTGCCGGGCTGGGACTGCCACGGCCTGCCGATCGAGCTGCAGGTGGAGAAGAACCTGGGGGCCAAGAAGCGGGAGATGAGCAAGCTGGAACTGCGCCGTGAATGCCGTTCCTACGCCGAGAAATTCATCGCCATTCAGAAGGAGGAGTTCAAGCGGTTGGGGGTGCTGGGGGACTGGGATGCTCCCTACCTGACCATGAACTACGAATACGAGGGGCTCACCGCTGCGGAGCTGGCCCGTTTCGCCCATAACGGCGGTCTGTACCGGGGGCGCAAGCCGGTGCACTGGTGCTCCTCCTGCGTCACGGCCCTGGCCGAGGCCGAGGTGGAGTACGCCGACCATACCTCTCCTTCCATCTTCGTCAAGTTCCGGATCAAGGACGATCTGACGGCAGAGCTTCCGGCCCTGGCCGGCAAGCAGGCGTTCCTGGTGATCTGGACCACCACCCCCTGGACCATCCCGGCCAACCTGGCGGTGGCCATGCATCCCGAGTTCGACTACGTGGCACTGGAGACCAGCGAAGGGGTGATGATCGTTGCCGAGGGGCTGAAGGACAGTTTCCTGAAGGCCACCGGCCTGAGCGGCGGCGTCATCGCCACGTTCAAGGCGGGGCTTCTGGAGCGCAAACAGTGCGCTCACCCCTTCTACGACCGTGACTCCGTGATCCTGCTGGGGGAGCATGTAACATTGGAGGCCGGCACCGGCTGCGTCCACACCGCCCCGGGCCACGGCCAGGAGGACTACCAGCTGGGTCTGGCCGAAGGGCTGGAGATCTACAACCCGGTGGACAACCATGGCCGGTTCATCGCCTCATTGCCGTTTTTTGGCGGCGAGAAGGTATTCGACGCCAATCCCAAGGTGATCGAGAAGCTGATCGAGGTGGGAGCCCTGGTGGGACAGGGGAAGATCTCCCACTCCTATCCCCACTGCTGGCGCTGCAAGAAGCCGATCATCTTCCGGGCCACGGAGCAGTGGTTCATCGCCATGGAAGCAAACGACCTGCGGAAAAAGTCGCTGGAAGCCATTGACCAGGTGCAGTGGATTCCCAAGTGGGGCCGCGACCGCATCTACGGTATGATCGAGAACCGGCCGGACTGGTGCATCTCCCGTCAGCGGATCTGGGGGGTGCCGATCACCGCCTTCTCCTGCACCGACTGCGGCGAATACCTGGCCGACGGGAAGCTGATGGACTTTGTGGCCGAGCTGTTCAAGCAGCACAGCGCCGATGTCTGGTTCGACTGGGAAGCCTCCCGGCTGATGCCGGAGGGAACCGTCTGCCCGAAGTGCGGCGGCGCTTCCTTCGAAAAAGAGATGGATATCCTGGATGTCTGGTTCGATTCCGGGGTGTCCCATGCCGCCGTGCTGGAGCCCAATGCCAAGCTCTCCTCCCCGGCCGACCTCTACCTGGAGGGGAGCGACCAGCACCGCGGCTGGTTCCACTCCTCGCTGCTGGAAAGCATCGGTACCCGTGGTCGTGCCCCCTACAAAAGCGTGCTGACCCACGGCTTCGTGGTGGACGGCTCGGGGCGCAAGATGAGCAAATCGGTGGGGAACGTGGTGGCGCCGGAGGATGTGATCAAGAAGTACGGTGCCGAGGTGCTGCGCCTCTGGGTGGCTGCCCAGGACTACCGTGACGATATCCGCATCTCCGGCGAGATCCTGGACCGCCTGGCTGAAGCCTACCGCCGCATCCGCAATACCAGCCGGTACATCCTGGGGAACATCCACGACTTTGACCCGGCAAAGGACATGGTGCCCTACGGGCAGATGCCGGAGCTGGACCGCTGGGCCCTGCACCACCTGGAGCTGCTGAAGGAGAAGGTGCGGGCCGCCTACGATGCCTGCGAATTCCATGTGCTCTACCATGCGGTCAACGCCTTCTGCACCGTGGAGATGAGCGCCTTCTACCTGGATATCCTGAAGGACCGGGTCTACACCGGCCGCAGTGATTCTCTTTCCCGCCGCTCCGGTCAGACCGTGATGTATCTGGTGCTGGACAGCCTGGTGCGCCTGATCGCGCCGGTGCTTTCCTTCACCGCCGACGAGGTCTGGGCCAACATGCCGGGGAGCCGGGAGGAAAGCGTCCATCTGGCCCTCTTTCCCGAGCCGTCGCCGGCTTGGAAGGACGACGCCCTGGTGGAGCGCTGGGAGCGGATCATCAAGGTGCGAGCCGAAGTGTCCAAAGCCCTGGAGCAAGCCCGGGTTGCCAAGATGATCGGTCTTTCCCTGGATGCCGCGGTGACGCTGGCGGCACCGCCGGAACTGCGTAGCTTCCTGGAAGAGTACGCCGCCTCCCTGCCGGAAATCTTCATCGTTTCCAAGGTGACCCTGGCAGAGCGCCTGGAAGGGGAAGGATACCGTTCCGACGCCCTGCCCGGTCTGGAGATCGGCGTGGCAGCGGCACCGGGGGCAAAGTGCGAACGCTGCTGGCACTACAGTGAGGAGTTGGGAAGTCATGCGGAGCATCCCGCCATCTGCCCGGCCTGTACCGAAGCGGTGGCCTGACGTGGCACACTGGCGATCGTTTATTAGTATCGTACTGCTGGGACTGGTGGTCGATCAAGCCACCAAGCTGTATATCCACGGCACCATGGCCCTGTATCATTCGATTCCGGTCATCGACGGGTTCTTCAGTATCACCTATCTGCGCAACCGGGGGGCTGCCTTCAGCTTCCTGGCCGATGCCCACTGGCGGCTTCCCTTTTTTATTCTGGTCACCTTGGTGGCCTGTGTTGCCATTCTCGTAGTTGTGCATCGGACGCAGCGGGAGCAGCGACTGGCCCGCACCGCTCTGGCCATGATCTTTTCCGGTGCGGTGGGTAACCTGATTGATCGGGTGCGACTCGGCGAGGTGATCGATTTTCTGGACGTTTACTGGAAAAATCATCACTGGCCCGCTTTCAATGTAGCCGACTCCCTGATCTGCGTCGGGGTGGCGCTGATGGTGTTCGAGATGCTGCGGGAAGAGCGGGCCGCCGCCAAGGCGGGGTAACGCCGGCGCACATCTCTGTTGGAGCGTTGCCCGTTCTGTGGTATGTAGTAACGCGAAGGAATGGGTCGAGGTCTGGCCGCGGGAGGTGAGACATGCCGGTATTCGTGGAAGTGGTCCTGGTGGTTGCAGTCATGCTGGGCGCGTTTTTCGGTGTGTTCCTGCTGGTCTTTCTCCTGGCCATGGCAATGCTGCCGGTCGAAAAGTCCCTGTCCAAGGTGGTCTGGGAGCTGACGGCGCCGCCACCGCCGAAACGCAAGGCTCCTGCCCAGGAAGGCGGCTTCAAAACGTTCAGCCAGAAACAGCAGAAAAGCGGCAGGTAGCGCGCCGCGCATGCTGCGCTGCCGTGTCGTGGCGGCGGCACCCGGGCAGAGGCGGAGACGCAGCGGTGTGCGACAGGGTTGCACACCGGACGTGGGCTCAGAGATCGCCGGTCAACCGCTGCAGCTCATACACCTTCACGTTCAACTCGCGTACGCAGGCAACCATTTCCCGCAGGGTCATCTCATCCACGCCGCACTCCTCCTCGGCTCCTTGAAACCAGGTGTACCCCCTGGGTAGCGGGGTTGCCTCTCCCCCGCGCAGCAGCAGTACATCAACCAGGTCATTGACCCGGCCGGTGGCCTCCCAGGGGTCGCGGTAGTTGAACTGCCGGGCAACGATATGCATCCCCATGCCGTTGGGAAAGAGCCCTTTTACCTCAAAGGAAAACTCGCGGGGAGCACTGTAGTGTTCGGTGCGGCCGGAGCGGGCCATGACCTGTGCACCGGCGGATTCCAGAATTTCCCTGACGCTATCGGCGGTCATGGGCTGTAAGGATGTTTCCATGGATGACTCCTCATTGTCGGAACAGCGATCATCGTCCGTCATAGCCTACCGGAAAGGGGCGACGCGGCGCAAGGAGGTCGTGAACGGCTGGCCGGCCGACCGCGCGACGCCCCGGGAGACGGTGCTGACGGAGCGCTATCGTGCCGAGGGGATGTCCCGTGGTGTGACCGGGCGTTTTCGCCGCCTGGTGTATGCCTACTTCCGTGAGCATGGCCGGACGCTTCCCTGGCGGGAGGCCGCCACCCCTTGGCAGGTGCTGGTTTCCGAAGTGATGTTGCAACAAACCCAGGTGGAACGGGTCATTCCCAAGTACCGCACCTTTCTGGAGCGGTTTCCCGATGCGGCGGCCCTGGCGGTTGCGCCGACGGCCGACCTGCTGATCGCCTGGCAGGGGCTGGGGTACAATCGACGTGCGCTGGCATTGCACAAGGCCGCTGCCCAAGTGGTGACCGATTTCGGCGGCACGCTGCCCGACACCCCTCAGCTGTTGCAACAGCTGCCCGGCATCGGCCCCTATACTGCCGGCGCCGTTGCCGCTTTTGCCTTCAACCGGCCGACGGTCTTTCTGGAAACCAACATCCGCGCCGTTCTGCTGCACCTCTTCTTTGGCGACCGGCAGGAGGTGCCGGACCGGGAGCTGCTGCCACTGCTGGAGGCGAGCCTTGACCGGCAACGGCCTCGTCATTGGTATAATGCCCTGATGGATTACGGCAGCGATCTGAAGCGACGATTCCCCAACCCTTCCCGCCGCAGCCGTCACCACGCGGTCCAGGGACGTTTCGAAGGTTCCAATCGTCAGTTGCGCGGGGCTGTGGTGCGTCTGGTGCTTGCCGAACCCCTGTCGACGATGGCGGCGTTGTGCGCAAAGCTGGCGGCGGAGCCGGTGCGGGTACAGCCGATTCTCGACGCGCTGCTGCGGGAGGGATTCGTGGTGCGCCAGGGGCAGGGGTACCGTATCGCCTGAATCCTGCTCACGAGCAGCATCCTCCGCCGCTCGTCCCCTTCAGATTATGTTCCTGCAGCCAGCGGTTGATCATGCCGCTGGCGCATCCCACCCCCGCCTCTACGGCGATGGCCCGGGCCGGGCAGTTCCTGGCGCAGGCTCCGCACTCCATGCAGCCGTCCCGATCGATAATGGATGCCCTGCGGTCGCTCACTGCGAACACCTGGTGGGGGCAGACCTCTGCACATCTGCCGCAGCCGATGCAGGCGGCCCGGTCCAGTCCCAGGGTAACAACGTTGTGGAGATACCGGAAGTCATGCATGGGTATTCCTTTCGCATGAATTAGAGGAGGTGTCCCGCCAGCAGCAGGACTCCTCCCAGTAGCAGGGCACCGGCCATGACCGGCAGTGCCAGCCGCATTTCCGTGCGGACGCCGCTGGGAGAAGTATAGGTGGTGCAGCCGGTGAAATTGAGGGTGTAAAAGGAGCTGACTGCCGGTAGTGCCAGGAAGGATGCCGCAGTCTCCGGAAAGCTCCAGGTCATCCCTCCGGCGATCAGATACCAGGCCAGGCTCCAGATACCCCCTGCCACCGCTCCCTTGATGGCGAAGCTGCGGCCCGGCAGCCAGGGAAGCAGGAGCGGTCCCACCACCACGCCGGTCAGCACGGCGCCCAGCCATGCCAGGGCCGCCGTGGCGCCAGTCCGCATGCCCCCCGCCAGAATACCGGCAGCGAAGAGCAGCAGAAGCGCCAGGGCCGTTGGTTTCAGGGCCTGGACAAGCTCAACCGGTACCAGTACCAGGCGTTCGTAGAAGGAAAAGGTGAGGCGGCGCATGGCCGGTGTGGTTGTCATGCCGTTGTCCAGATAGGCCGGCAGGTCGGCGGCCCGTATCGGTCCGTAACGCACCGTGAAGCCGGTTTGGCGCAGTACCTCGTGCGCTGCCACTCCGGGAGCGCCCAGCAGGGGAAGGATGAGGACGCGGTGGCTGACAACACGGGACAATCCGCTCAGTTCGATCCGCTCCACCAGCTCGCGGGTGCCAAAGGTTCCTTTGCCGGCAGCGCACCAGACATTCACGCCGAAGGTCTCCAGCACCACGAGCCAGACGTTGGAGCCCGACAACACGCTGCGCACGAGATCGTAGCTCATCTTGTAGTTGGCGGTGACCAGCACCGGCGCATCGGCAGTGGGGTTGCCGATGGCATACAGTCCCGGCGGTACGATGTAGCGCATCCTGTTGATCCCCCAGCGTACCGTGCAGGCCCCGAGATGATCGCGCATGCTCAACTGTGTGGAGATGCGGGGCGCAGGGCCGGCGGCGGTGGAAAGCCATGCCTGGAATCCGGGAACCTGGTCGTTGATCGTGCCGCCGCGCATCAATGCTGCCGGCCCGCAGCAGGGAGCAGCGTCAATGGCCGGGTCGGCAGCCTCTGTTGGGCGGCAGGAGGAGGTCGGAGGCGTGGGGGCGCAGCAGGCTGAGGAGGGGGGGCAGCAGGAAGGTTTGGTGTCGGTTGCCATGGTTCTCACCATTTTGTTGCAAAATGCAACTTATTCAAGGGGGCGATGCGGGTGGTTGCGGGCCACGTTCAGAGCTTGATTCAGCAAGGCAAGGGAGCGTACCACGGTATCCTGCTCAAAGGGGGTTAGGGCGGCAAGGGGGCGGGCGATGCCGTTGGCCATGTGGCGGGAAATCCGTTCCATCAGTTCGTTCCCTGATCGGGTGAGGGAGAGTCGGCTGACCCGGCGGTCGGCGGGCGATCGTTGGCGTGTCAGGAGTCCCCGTGCTTCAAGGTTTTTGATCTGGCGGCTGAAGGTGGTGATGTCCATGCCGAGTTCCGCGGCCACCTGGTGCATGGAAGGGGTGGCCTGGCGCTGGATCTCGAAGAGAATCTGTCCCTGGAGTGGGGATATCTGTTCACCGCAGCAGGTGGTGCATCCTGCGGCGGCGAGCACGGTGATCCGTCTGCTGAAGAGGCGCATCTGGTCGACAAGGGCGTGTCCCACGTCTGGTGTGCCGTCTTGGTTCATGGGGCGTAGTATGGGGTGATTGGTTGTGTTTTGCAAATTTGTTTTGCGGCAACCGATAAAAAAAGCCCCGTGACGTTGAAGCGTCACGGGGCGGAGAAGGGGGATGGCAGGGGAGTTATCCCTTGATCTGCCCCTGAATACCGATGGTCACCTCTTTGTAGGGAATCTGCTTGCCGCAGGCAGCCAGGGCCTGGCGGGCTGCCATAGCGATACCGCCGCAGCAGGGAACTTCCATCTTCAGGACTGTAACGCTTTTGATGTCCGACTTGGTGAACAGCTCGGTCAATTTTTGCGCATAGAACTGGTTGTCGTCCAGCTTGGGGCAGCCCATCACCACTGCTTTACCGTCCAGAAAATCCTCGTGATAGCCGGCATAGGCCACCGGCACGCAGTCGGCCGTGATCAACAGGTCTGCACCCTGGAAGTAGGGAGCGCTGGTGGAGACCAGGTGCAGTTGCACCGGCCATTGGGCCAGCCTGCTCTGGCGGCTGCCGGCCGGTTGGGAAGCCTCCGGAGCCGGCTTGGCAAAGCTCATCATCCGGGAGCCGGGGCAGCCGCCGCCGTGGCCATGGCCATGAGCATGGCCGTGGGGAGCAGCGGGAGCGGCCGGGGCCTGGTGGGGAGCCGGGGCCGGCTTGCCCTGGGCGGCAAGGTGCTTGGCTACGGCAGCTTCATCAAAGGCGTCGGCCTCACGCTCTTCGATGGTGATGGCGTTGCGGGGGCAGTCCCCCAGGCAGGCCCCCAGGCCGTCGCAGAGGTTGTCGGCAGCCAGCACCGCCTTGCCGTTGACGATTGTGATGGCCCCCTCCGCGCAGGAAGGTACGCAAAGTCCGCAGCCGTCGCATTTTTCCGGATCGATGGTAACAATTTTTCTCAGCATGGTTCGTTCTCCTTGGTCAGGTGGTTTCGGGTAGTGGCAGTATCGTGTCGCAATGGTTCAGAATAAGTAGTGCCAGAGGTAATCCAGTCGCCCCCGTAGAATCATCCTCCGGCCGGACCAAGCCATGATCCGCTTGACCAGTTCGCGTTGTGCGGGGGCGTAGCAGTGAATCCGGCAATTTTTGCAGCTCGGTTTTTCCGCCTCCAGCGGGCAATGGAGCCGGCGGGCTATGGCGTAGGCAACGAAGCGGCTGCATTCCTCGCAGAGCTCCACCGGGTGCAGTCCCCCCGGCAGGGGGTAGGGCTGCCGGGAGCTATGCTGGTGCCCTGCACACCAGACCTGGGTAAACCGGGCGATGATCTTGATGTCTTTATACTGATGACGTGTCAGGCCGTTCATGGTTCCCATCATGCATCCGTCTCCCGGCGTGCTGTATGACGACAGTCAAAAAATAGCAGACATTCCGGCTTTTCTTGGTCCGGAAAGTGGAGTATAACCCGAGTCAGTGCGAATCAATGCCGAAAACTTTCGGCAACAGGTCGTCGGCAGGAGCTGTTTTCGGTGGCGGGAGGATAGGCATGGCGTTGGTGGCAGTGGACAACCTTGAAGTCGGCATGGTGCTGGCCGCCGATGTACTTGACCGCAACGGGCGGATGTTGCTGGGAGCCGGTGCGGAGCTGAACCGGAAACACTTGGTCATTTTCCGGACCTGGGGGATCGCGGAGGTGCAGATCGTTGGCGACGATAGCAACGAGGAGCCTGCCGGGCCGCTGCCGGCCGAGATCGATCCCGCGGCGGTGGAAGCGGCCCAGGAACGTTTGCTGCCGCTGTTTGCGTGCTCCGGTACCGAGCATCCGGTGATGCGGGAATTATTGCTGCTCGCGGCCCTGCGGAAGGTGCAGCATGGCCTTTGCTGACGCGCCGCCGATCACCCTGGAAATGCTGGTGGACCGCACCAGCACGGTCTATTCCCTGCCTCTTTTCTATGATCGTCTGAACGAAGCGATCAATCATCCCCGCACATCAGTCAACGACATCGCCCGGATTATCACCGAGGACCAGGGATTGACCGCCCGGCTGCTGCGGTTGGCCAACAGTCCCATGTTCGGCTGGTTCGGCAAGGTTGACTCCATCAACCGGGCCGTTACCATCATCGGAACCCAGCAGTTGCGCGACCTGGCCCTGGCTGCGTCGGTCATGGGGGTTTTCAGGGGGATCCCACCGGAACTGATGGATATGCCGGGATTCTGGCGACACAGCATCGCGTGCGGCATCATTGCCCGCACCCTGGCGGTCTGGCGGCGGGACAGCAACGTGGAGCGCTTCTTTGTCGCCGGCATGTTGCACGATGTCGGGCAGATCATCATGGCCGTGGCCGTACCGGACCTGGTGCGGGACATCCTCGTGGAAAGCCGGGAGACGGCCGAGCTGTTGCAGGTGCGGGAGCGTCAACGGCTCGGGTTCGACCATGCCGATGCGGGTAGCGCTCTGCTCAAAGCCTGGAAGATTCCCGCCAATATCGTGGAACCGGTTGAATGCCATCATCGTCCCGGCCGTGCCGAGCAGTATCCGCTGGAGGCGGCCACCGTCCATCTGGCCGACATCATCTGCCAGGCGATGGAGTATGGCCGTGGCGGCGAATGGTGCGTCCCCCCGCTGGAGGACGAGGCGTGGCAGCGGCTGGATGCGCCGATATCAATGCTGGCCACCGTGCTGAAGCAGGCTGAAAGTCAGATCGACGATACGTTCACCATCCTCTCGGAGGAGCCATGAGCGCTGAGGAGCACTCCCGGGACGCCGGTTTCTTCAGGGAGCGGATCAGCTACCTGGAGGAGTCCAACCGCCGCTACGTTGCCATCCTGGAGATGCTGGCCAGCAGCGGCGATTTCCAGGCCGACCTGGCACGGGCGGAACACCTCGATGCCGTGTGCCGTGCCACCCTGGCCCAGGCGCTTCGCCTGACACCGCTCACCCGGGCCTGTATCATGAGCTGCCAGGACGACGGCAGCTTCGAGATCGTCTGCTGTGAGCCTGCGTCCGGCCTAGCGGAGGTGCAGGAGGCGGTGGATGCCGCCATCATGGACGGCGCCTTTGCCTGGGCCCTGAACCGCAACCAGGCGGTGCTGCTTCCCACCGTCTGCGGCCGGACGCTGCTGTTGCAGGCCATTGCCACCCGTTCCCGCATCCACGGCATGTTTGTCGGCCTGCTGTCCGATCAGGTCGCCACGATCGAGGCCCCCTCCCTGAACGCGCTCTCCATCGTCCTCTACGCCTCGGCCTATGCGATCGAAAGCACGACGCTTCGTTCTCTCCTGCGCACGCATATGGCCGGTCTCGAACAGCGCGTGCAGGAGCGTACCCGCGAACTGGCGGAGGCCACCGAGCGGGCCGAGGCGGCCAGTCGCGCCAAGAGCGAATTCCTGGCCAACATGAGCCACGAGATCCGGACGCCGATGAATGCGGTGATCGGCATGAGCGAGCTGCTGCTCGAGGGGGGCTTCAGCCCGGAACAGCAGCACAAGCATGTGCAGGCCATCCGGGATTCGGCGGAAAACCTGCTGGTGATCATCAACGACATTCTCGACTTTTCCAAGATCGAGGCGGGCAGACTGGAACTGGTTCCCGCGCCCTTCCCGGTGCGCAGGGTGCTTGAGCGACGGCTCTACCCCCTGGCGGTGCGGGCCGAGCAAAAGGGAATCAGGCTGGCCATCGACGTTGCTCCGGCGGTGCCGGCATGGCTGGAGGGAGACGAGGGCAAGCTCTGCCAGATTCTGATCAATCTGGTGGGGAACGCCATCAAGTTCAGCAGCAGGGGAGAGATCAGGGTAGCGGTCTGTTGCGAGGCGGTAGAGGATGAGCGGTTGCGGCTCCGCTTCTGCGTGGCGGACCAGGGGATCGGTATCGCGCCGAACGCTCAGGCCCGCATCTTCGAGACCTTCGAGCAGGCCGACGCAACCACCACCAAGAAGTTCGGCGGAACCGGCTTGGGGCTGGCCATCTGCCGCAGTCTGGCGGAGTTGATGGGTGGACGTATCTGGGTGGAAAGCGTACCGGGCAGGGGAAGCAGCTTTTTCTTCACCGCCTGCTTCGGCCAGGTGGCGGACGAGGTGACGAGTGGGGAGAACGAGGAGGAAGGAGCTGGCGTCGTTACCGGCGCAACCGAGAGCCTCGGCTGCCTGGCGGTACTACTCGTTGATGACGTGGAGATCAACCGTGAGATGGCCAGAATCATTCTGGAGCGGGCCGGACATGCCGTGACCCTGGCGGTGGACGGCAGGGAGGCGATCGAACGGTACGGCAGTGGCAGCTTCCATATCGTGTTCATGGATGTGCAGATGCCGGAGGTGGATGGTCTGCAGGCGACCAGGATTATCCGTGACCTGGAGGAGGCATCGGGGCGTCCGCGTACGCCGATCGTTGCCATGACCGCCTATGCTGCAGCCGATGATCGTGCCAGGTGTCTGGCTGCCGGCATGGACGACTACCTGTCCAAGCCGGTCAAGCCGGCACAGGTGCTGGCGATGCTGCGGCGTCATTGTGCCGGGATGACCCCGCTTGACGCAGATCAACCGGCCGAGCCGGAGACGCCGGCAGCGGCCTTGCCGGTGTTTGCCCGTGACGACCTGCTGGAGCGGCTGGGGGGGGCTGAGGCGTTACTGCCCCGTTTCTTGGCCATTTTTTACAAGGGAGTTGCCGCCGGCATGGCCGATCTGGAGGTCGCCGTCGCTGCAGGAGATGCCGATGGCGTCCGCCGCCATGCCCACGCCATCAAGGGAGCAGCGGCCAACATCGGCGCGCTGCAGCTCAGGGAAACCGCTTCACGGCTGGAAGAGGCGGCCAAGGGAGGCGCTATTGCCGATGCCCCGCAGCGGCTGGCAGTGCTGAAAGAGCGGCTGGAAGCCTTCACGGCAACGGCGGGAACAGGGTGACGGACCAGAAAACCGGAACAGCGCATGCCATGGCCTCGTAGGTTGTGTGGTGTCGGCCGTTCGTGGCGTACTCCGTCATGAACGCAGCTGTTTCCAGCCGCTTTCGGCGATGGCGCGGAGGCCGTCCAGGGTGCGCCGGTAGAAGCGTTTGACCGGCATCCGGTTCAGCATGATCTCCCCTTCCTGTCGTTCGATCATGATGCCGTCGCCAGTGCCCAGCCCCATCACCTCCGCAGCATGCGAGCCATCCAGGCCGAACAGAAACCTGAACTTCCTGCCGTTATGACGGCAGGCCACGATCAGGATCACCACTTCCGGCCGGGCAGTCTTGTAGTGGTAGCGGATCGTCCCGGTCACGAACTCCCCTGTGCAGCGGCCCGTGTCGGCCAGGAGTGCGTCAAGGTCCACGCCCCTGGGTTTCAGCCGTCCCAGTGACGGCATGCCCCAGGGGCGGTACGGTTCGTGGCAGCGCCGCTCGAAGCTGTCGGTCCGTTCCATCAGGACCACCACGTTGTTGTTGATCGGGCCACCGATGGAGTGGGACAGGCCGGCATTGAAGCGGCCATTGACGATCATGCGGTGGTTCTCCACGATCTGGATCATGCCGGTGGCCCCCAAGGGGTGACCGCGGCCCTTCAGGCCGCCGGTCAGGTTGGTGGGCCAGGAGCCGGTGGGGCCGGTCAGGCCATCGTCCAGCAGGGCGTCGAACAGGCGGTGGCGGGGCACCACCCCCAGGTCCACCAGGTTGATCGGGCCGAAGCCGTTGAAGGGGTCGTGCATGTTGACGTGGAGGTTCCCCTCCAAAGGGGCCAGCGTGCGCAGGCCGGCCATGCCGTAGGCAACAGAGGCGGCAATGACGGTGGCCGGGAAGGAGTGGAAGTAGTTACGGTCCGCGATGGTGGGAATGTCGGTGGCGCTGCCCAGGCCGGAAACCATCACATCCTGGGGGCGGGAGGTCAGAATGACCGCTGCCATGCCGTCGGACATGGGACAGAAGTCGTGGTAGCGCAGCGGATACCAGTAACGATAGTTTTCGCCGCTATCGACCTGGCGGAAATAGTCCGCCACCGGGAGCGGCTGCTGCAGATGCGCTTCGCTGTTGACGGCGGCGAAACGCTGGCTGCGTTCCGTCAACAGGGCGGAGTAGGCGGACCATTCCTCATCGGACAGTCCCAGCCGCTCTTTCAGGGCACGTGCCACCAGGGCACCGCAGGCCGGCATGGTCAGGCCATACTCCGATTCGTTGCGGTCGATGACTCCGGCGATGATGCCGGTCGCTGCAGCGGTTGAGGCGTCGCTCATCTTCTGGATGCCGATGGCCAAGACATGGTCGTGCCGTCCCGAGGCCACCTCCAGGTAGGCGTTTTCAAAGGCCGAGGCGCCAGAGGAGGAGGCGGTGTCGATCAGGATGGACTTGACTCCGGAAACCCCCAGGATACCGGCGATCTTGGCGGCAGTGTTGTCCACCCCCGAAAAGGCCGCCGGGTTCTGGCTTCCCACCACCACCGCCTCGATCTGGCGTTTTCTGATCGGGCTGGTCTCAAACACCTGGTCGCAGCGTTCCGCCATTTCGAGGAAGGTCAGCTTTTCGCGTTCTTTGCCGGCGTAACGCCCCACCGGCGCCATCCATGAGGCGGCGATGTAAACCGGACGGGGGATGAATTCTGGATGCATGGGGAACCTCCAAAGCCGTACGGGGCGCCCTTGCGAACGCCCCGTATCCGGAAAGACAGCGTATACCCTCTGCCTGCCTAGGAGCGCAGGACTTTGATGACGGCCGAGAAGTCCTCTTCGCCGTAGCCGGCCTCCACCCCTTTTTCGTACATCTTGCTGGCGGCTTCGCCTGCCGGTAATGAGAGCCCCACCAGGCGGGCGGCGTTCATGACCAGGTGCAGGCCGTCGTTGACATATTTGAGGGCCAGGCTGCGGGTAAACTCGTTGCGGGCCATGGCGCGTCCCTTGAGGTGGAAAATCGGTGAGGCAACGCCGCGGGTGTCCAGAACCTCCAGGATTTTGTCAGCGCTGAACCCCATTTTTTCGCCGAACACGATACTCTCGGCCAGTACCTGCACCAGGGTGGCCTGGGCCAGGTTGACGATGAACTTCATCTTGGTGGCGTCGCCGACACTGCCCACGTGGATGGTGTTCAGGCCGAAGACGCTGAAGGGCTCCCGGCATCTGCCGATGATGGCCGGATCGCCGCCGACGATGATGGTGAGCAGGCCGCTTGCCGCATGGTCCTTGTTGCCCCAGATCGGTGCGTCCAGGTAGAGGGCGCCACGCTTGGTGGTTTCGTCCGCCATTTTCATGGTGGTCTCCAGGGAGGTGGTGCCCATGTCGGCAAAAATGGTGCCGGGGTCGATACCGGCCAGTACGCCGGTCTCGCCGCAGAACAGCGGCCCCAGTTCATCTCCTTCGGAGACGATGGAGATGACCAGTTCCTTGCCACGGGATGCCTCGGCGGCATTTGCGGCACCCTTGGCCCCCAGCGACACCAGATCGGCAACCTTGGCGGGATCCGGATCGTACACCGTGATGTCGTATTCCCCCTTGGCCAGGTTGACCGCCATATGTCGTCCGACCGTTCCCAGACCGATAAAGCCGATTTTACGCTGCATGACAGCTCCTCCTATGGAAAATCAAATGATGTTATCTGTTGTAACCAGCACCATTAATACACTGAAATAGGGTTGCTGGCAACCCCGTTTTGCCTGGTTGCGTCGGTATAAAACGATGTCACTTGCTGCGGGTGACCCCGATCCGGCTGCACAGCAGAGCCAGCGGGCAGCCGGAGCATGCCGGCACCGTGGGGAAGCAGCGGTGTTGGCCGTAACTGACCAGCAGGTCATTGATCTCGATCCAGTACTCCGGCGGCAATGTGCGGCGCAGCGCCATTTCGGTTTCATCGGGGGTTGCGGTGGCGACGTAGCCCCAGCGGTTGGTGATGCGGTGCACATGGATATCGACGCAGATTCCCGGCTTACCGTATCCCAGCGTCACCACCAGGTTTGCCGTTTTTCGGCCTACCCCCTTGAAGCGGACCAGTTCTTCGACGGTATCGGGGACCGTGCCGCCGTACTCTTCCAGCAGCCGGCAGCAGATGTCGCGGATCTGGCCGGCCTTGACCCGGAAGAAGCCGGCCGGATAGATCAGGTCGGCGATCTCGTCCACGGTCAAGCGCACCAGTGCGTCCGGGGAGACGGCCCGGGAGAAGAGCCGTTCCGATGCCGCTGCCGTCACCGCGTCGCGGGTGCGCAGCGAGATGATACAGGAGATGAGCACCGTAAACGGGGAGCGGTGGCGCTGCGCCACCACGGTGACCGACGGCGTCGGCCACTGCCGGCACTCCTGTCGGAGCAGGGCCATGGCTTCATGTATCTGCTGATCCTTCATGGCGGGGTTCCTCGTTTCGCGGTGGCGCCTGGTCCGCTTGCCTTTTCATGGTTTTCCGGTCATGATGCGCCGCAGAGGTGCCGCAATGATTGATATTGACCTGCACATGCATTCCACCTGCTCCGATGGCCTGCTCGAACCGGAGGACCTGGTCAATGCGGCCGGTCGCGCCGGGCTCGGCGTCATTGCGCTCTGCGATCACGACAGCATTGCCGGGGTTGCACGGGCCATGGCCGCCGGCCGGGCACGGGGGGTCGAGGTGCTGACGGGGGTGGAGCTGTCCGTTGCCTGGCAGAACTGGCGCGACGTCCATCTGCTGGGCTACGGCATTGACCTCGCGTCACCGGAACTGCTGCGGTGCCTTGCCACCTTTGCCGAGCGCCGCGCCAACCGTAACCGGGAAATAGTTGCCGCAGTCAACCGCCGCCTTGATCACGAGGGACGGCAACCGCTGGACCCCGACGACGTCACTGCACTGGCGGGAGGGGTGATGGGGCGTCCCCATATCGCCCGTGCCCTGATGGCGCGTGCCTATGTCGCCAGCATGGAGGAAGCATTTGATCGCTACCTGGTACCCTGCGACGTCCCCAAGACCTACTGGCCGATGGAGGAGGCCATTGCCGCCATCCGGCGGGCAGGTGGGGCGGCGGTGCTGGCCCATCCCACCAGCATCAGCACCGATTTCACGGTGCTGGAGCGTCTGGTCGGCGGACTTGCCGCCATTGGCCTGGACGGCGTTGAGGTTTACAACAGCATGGCCAGCGAGGCGGAAGCGGCCTTCCTGCAGGGGCTGACCCGTCGTCATCGGCTCGTTACCACCGCAGGGTCTGATTTTCATGGTATCGATCCTGGCGATACCATGGGAAAGGGGCGGGGCGGCATCCGGTTTTCCGGTGCGCTGCTCCCACCCCTGTATGCGCGGATTGCCGAACGGCAGGAACCGCTCTAGATTTTTTCCTTGAATGCCTTGTAATTGACCACCGCCAAGTCGTCGATAACCCGCGACACTCCTTCCATGGCGCCGACGACCCGCAGGGCGGCGGTTTTTTCCTGCTCCGAGCCGATGTAGCCGGACAGGGTCACCGTGCCGTCTTCCATATCGATCCTGAAGGGGCGGTATGCCAGCTCGTCAGACTGCAGGAGCGCCGTTTCGATCCGTTTCACCAGGATGGCGTTGTCGATAATGTTGCCGGCCCAGGCATCGGCCTCCTTCAGCTGCGGGTCCTTCAGCGCCGACATGACGGAATCGATGATGGCGGCGGGTGAAAGGCGCATGGTGTTGAAGATCAGGTCATACTCCAGGGGGTCGTTCCAGTCCCGGTTGAAGTAGTAGTGGATGAAGCCACCGCGCTGGTGATCACTGCGCCGGATCAGCTCCCGGGCCAGGTCGGGGTCGATCCATTCCCGTTCGGCAAAACGCTCGACCCGCTCATCGAAATCGGCGATGAAGCGCAGCCGCAGCAGGTTGCCGCAGCCGCGCAGCAGGTCCTGGGCGCCCCGTCCGTACAGGATCACGTTCCCCTTGCGGGCGTAGTCGAGCAGGATCAGTTCGATACGGTTCAGGCAGGCTGCCCGCTGCCGGTCTTCAACCGTGTTGTAGGAGGGGGGCTTTTCGTCGACGGACTGCAGCAGATCCACCGAGAGTCCATAGTCGGCGGCGCAGGCAGCCAGCCGGGGGCCGTCGACCAGGGTATATTTCAGCTTCTTTGCCAGCTCCTGGGCGATGGAGTACGCTCCGGTACCCATCTCCCGTGAAATCGTTATGATCGCCATCGTCTGTCCCTACCTCCGGTTCAGTCTTTTCCTTCCCTTATCATGTTCTGCTTGCTGGTACAAGCGGTCAATGTTAGGCTGCGGGCGCCATGTCGGAACCGCTTGATTTCATACTCCGCTTTTCCATTTTTGCGGCTGTTCACTCGCTGCTGGCGATCCCCGGTGTCAAGGGGGCGCTGGCACACCGGTCCGGCCTCTACCGCCTGGCCTACAACCTGCTTTCCTGTCTCCTGTTCGGCTGGGTGATGCTGGTCTGGCAGTCCACCTCTGTGCTCTATCTGGTTCCCGGTGTCTGGAGCCTGGTGTGCCATGGGCTCCAGGGAGTGGTGCTACTGGCGGTGGTCTCCTGTCTCCGGCAGACCGGCATGGCAGCCTTCCTGGGGACCGACCTGGGAAAAAACGAGGCAACACCTCGCCTGCACACTACCGGCTGGTACCGTCTCGTCCGTCACCCGCTGTACCTTCTGGGGATACTGTTCTGCCTGCTGAATCCGGTCATGACCACCCGCTGGCTGGTGTTGACCCTGCTCAGCACCGGTTACTTCCTGGCCGGTGCCCTGCTGGAGGAGCGCCGGCTACTGAGCGTCTTCGGTTTCGCCTACGAAGCATACCGCCGGGAGGTACCGTTCATCATTCCCCGCGTGCGGCGGTCGCCTACCGCACCGCAATCCGCCTGACCCCCTCCACCGCCGAAAGCACATCCAGCAGGCGACAGGAGGCGTTCCTTCCTGACAGCTTCACGTTGAACTCATGTTGAATAGTTCCCGTCACCAGGTCGCGTTCCGTGGCCGCCTCCATAAGGCCGGCACCGCACTCCTGCACCGCTCGCGTGATACTGTCAAGCAGCCCCGGGCGGTCAGTGGCGAAAACGGTAACCTGGAGGTAGGTGTCCTTGCTGATCGCCGCTTCAACCTTCTTCAGCGCCAGGAGGCTGATCAGTGCCAGAACGGTGGTGGCGGCGGCAAGGGAAAACATGCCCACGCCACAGGCAACACCGATGGCGGCCGCAACCCAGAGGCAGGCGGCGGTGGTCAATCCCCGCACCGTGGCTCCCTCCTTGATGATCGCCCCGGCGCCGAGAAAGCCAATGCCGGTAACCACCTGGGCCGCGACCCTGCCCGGATCGACGCCGGGCGGTCCCGGCAGCCCGCTTCTCCCGAAGCGCTGGTAAAACTCCAGGGAAACCAGCACGAACAGTGCCGCGCCCAGTGCCACCAGCAGATGGGTACGGAATCCTGCCGGCCGGCCGTGAATCTCCCGCTCAAGCCCCACCAGGCTCCCCAGAAAGCCGGCCAGAACCAGACGGAGCAACATCTCGGGATCAAGAGAGGGAAACGGCATCAGGCTTCCTCCTCGGCTTCCAGCAGCAACGTTGCCGCCAGGGTGTAGCGACGACTGACGCCGTCGGTCGTCAGGGTGATCGGGATGCGCAGCGTGGCAGGCACGCCGGGGGCGAGGTCGCAGGGGGGCAGCGACAGGGGGGCGACGTTGGCGGCCGTTACCGATTCCCCGGGGGCGCCTTGATCTTCGTCCGCCGGGACGCGTTCCTCGGTTGTCGATGGCGGCGGTCCGTCCCAGGGAGCGCGCAGTGAGGCCATGACCCGGCGGGAGAGTTCGGCCACTGCCGACAATGCCCCCTCCTGCCGATGTGCCGAACCGCTGAAAAGCGGTGCCGTGGGAAAGTCGGCTGTCAGCGCCGGCAGCGGGCCGCCGGGAGCGTTGTTCGCTGCGCACAGCACCACCGTCGGCACACTGTCGGGGGGGCGGCCATAGTTGCCCAGGGTGGCGACAAGAGGAGAAAGCAGGGAAGGGTCCAGGGAGGTCTGCGGTGTAGCGCCGCTCACCAGGAGCAGGCCGTCAACTCCCTTGAGCAGTAATTTCCAGGTTCCCGGATTTTTTACCGGTCCGGTCAGGGTGTACAGGTGGAAGCAGACCCGGTAGCCGTCGAGGCTTGAGCTTTCAAAGGGGACATAATCGAAAAAGAGCAGGGTGTCGCCGCCGGTGGCCATGGTTTTGAGGGGGCTGCAGAGCGACGGCCTGATCCGCTGCTGAATGCACCGCACCAGCGCCCCCTTGTCGCTACCGGCGGCGCCATAGACCACGATCTTGGCGTTAATTTCCCGTTTTGCATGATTGATGACGGCCATGGGTGCAGGTCACTTTTGCTTGGCCAACAGCATCCGCTTCGCCTGGGTGGAGATAACGGAAGAGATGTTGCGGCTTTTGGCGTAGCCGGCGATATCCTTCTCATTCATCGTTCCCAGGAAACGCAGGGCGTTTGACAAAGGTGTTTTGGGGTTTTCCAGAAGCGCTTTCCGGATCTGGTAGTTTTTGACCCACTCCTTGTTGGCGCAGATGATCCGGATGATTTCGTCGTTCTGGATGCTGGATTTCAGAATGGTCAGGACTTCCGGCTCGGTCAGGCGCGGATTTTTCAGCACCCCGCTGCTGACCAGCTTGTTGGAGTCCTTGACCAGAATCTTGCGCCATTCCTTGTCGCCGGTCAGGGCCATTTTGATCTTTTCAGCGATCCCCATGGCCTGGGCCTGCTGATACTTGCTGGCGTATTCCTCCCCATCCTCCTCTTCGGAGGTGGCGGACGTGTCCGCCTGGTCGGGCGCAGCCCCATGACTCTCAAGCAGGCTGCGGGTGGCATCGGCAAGACAGGGATGGGCGTACAACAGAGTCCTCACGGCAGGGCGCTGTCCGGCCACCTGGGCTACCGTGTGCAGCAGCGCGGGATGGAGGTCATGCCACCCGGCCAGCGCCGCGAACCGTTCGTCCGGCAGTGATGCCAGCGTTGTCAGGGCGCGGGAACGCACCTCCGGGTCACTGTCCTTGCTGAGGCAGAAAAGGAGCAGGATCGTCTGGCGGGGCGGGAGGAGGACGCCTCCCGTCGCCCCGCGCAGACGATCGTCCCGTGGTGTTTCCGGTCGAACGAACACCGCTACTTCCGGCGGTATGACGATTCTGACCGTTTCCGCCACCTGCGAACCTATTCCAGAACCGGTGTGCCGGAAACCACTGCCCTGACCTTTTTCAGGGCCGCTTCCGCAGCCGCACGATCGGTAAAGGTCCCGGCGGTCAGCTTCCGGGAGGAGACCGGTACACTGGTTTTCTGGATAGTCACCTTGATGCCGCTTGCCGCCAGACGCTGCTGTTCGGACTGGGCACCGGACAGGTGCGCATAGGATCCGGCAAAGACCTCGTGTTTGCCACCTTTGGGCACTGTGAAGCCGTCTCCGGCCTGTCGCTTCAGCATCTCGACCGCCTTCATCGCCTCAGCCTTGTCGTCGTAGCTGCCGTAGAGCAGGCGGTGCATGGGGGCCGGACGTTTCGGTCCCATGGTCATCACCGGTGTCAGGCCGGCTTTCTTCAGCTTTGCCATGTCTTCGGCAAGGGCTCCCTCAACAACGTACAGTCCCACCACCAGCGTCCAGGGACCGCCGCTTTTCACCGCGGGCTTGCGCTCCGCCGGTTTTGCAGCAGCTTCCTTCTTGGCCGGTGCCGTTTTTGCCGTCGCCGGGGAGGGTGCCGTCTTGGCGGGCGCCGGGGGCGGTGGTGCAACCGCCGGCTGCTGCTGTGCCGGTACCTTGGCGGTCGCTGCCGGAGTGGACGGTGATGCCGGCTTTGCCGGTTGTGGCGCCGGCGATGTAGCGGGTTGTGCCGCTGCAACCGGGGCAGGCGGTTGTGCGGCCGGAGCCGTCGGCTTCACCGCCGGTGCCGCTGCCGGCGGAGGTGCTGCCGGAGTAGCCGGCTTTGCGACTTCCGCTGGTGTGGTGGGAGCCGGTTCACCCTTGGGGGGCAACGGTTGTTTTACCACCTGGGGCGGTGCCGGCGGTTTGGGAGGCGGCTCCTGGGGGCGGATCAGGCCGGTGAAGAAGTAAAGGTACCCAACAACTCCCAACAGCAGCAGCAGTATCACCAGCAGTGTCGTCTGGCGTCCCTTGTCCTGCTGCCCCTGCTGCTCTGCCGCTGGGGTATCGCTGTCGGTTGCCGGTTTTTTGTTGAATTTGAATTCCATGAACTGCCTCCGTACACTAGTCTTTCTTGGCCGCCTGGGCTTCGGCGATGACCTTCTGCGCCAGGTGGGTCGGCACTTCCTCGTAATGGGAGAACTCCGTACTGAACAGGCCCCGGTCGCTGGTCATCGACTTGAGATCATTGGAGTAGGCCAGCACCTCGGACATCGGCACCACCGCCTTGATGCTCTGGGAGTTGGCCTTGGGCTCCACCCCCACCACCTTGCCCCGCCGGGAGTTCAGGTCGCCGATCACATCACCCATGTTTTCATCCGGTACCGTCACGGTCAGGTTGACGATCGGCTCCAGCAGCACCGGCTTGCACTGTTCCATGGCTTTCTTGAACGCCAGGGAGCCGGCCACCTTGAAGGCCATTTCCGACGAGTCGACGGTGTGGAAGGAGCCGTCGTAGAGCGCCACCTTGAAGTCCACCACCGGATAACCGGCCAGGAATCCTTCGATGGCCGCTTCCTGAATCCCCTTGTCCACCGCCGGGATGTACTGGCGCGGAATCACCCCACCCACGATCTTGTCCTCGAACTGGTAGCCGTCGCCCCGACCGGTGGGGGACAGTTCGATCCAGCAGTCTCCGTACTGCCCCTTGCCGCCGGACTGTTTCTTGTACTTGCCCTGCACCTTGGCAGAGCCGCGAATGGTCTCGAAATAGGGCACTTTGGGGGTCTTCAGCAGCACTTCCACGTTGAACTTGCGTTTCATCTTCTCCACGATCACATCCAGGTGCACTTGGCCCAGGCCGGAGATGATGAACTCCTTGGTCTGGGGATCGCGGTGGGACTCCAGGGTCGGCTCCTCTTCGATCATCCGGTGCAGGGCGTTGTGAATCTTGTCCTCATCGGCCTTGGTCTTGGGTTCAATGGCGTAGGAGATCACCGGCAAGAGCTGCTTGGCCGGTTCATAGACGATCGGGTTGTTGGCGTCGCAGAGGGTGTCGCCGGTGATGGTTTCCTTCAGCTTGGCAACGGCCACGATATCGCCGGCAAAGGCCTGCTTGATCGGTTTCTGCTTCTTCCCTTCCAGTTCATAGATCTGGCCGATCCGTTCCTCGACCCCCTTGGTGGAGTTGAAAATGGTGGAATCGGAGTTAAGCGTGCCGGAGTAAATCCTGAAGATGGTGATTTTGCCGGTGTAGGGGTCGGAGGTGGTTTTGAAAACCAGGGCGGAGAACGGCTCCTTCTCGTCCGGACCACGGTCGATCAGATCGTGGTTCTTGGGATTGGCTCCCACGGCGCGGGTCCGGTCCAGGGGGGAGGGAAGGAAGTCGCAGACCGCCGAGAGCAGTTGCCGCACGCCGATATTCATGGTTGCGGAGCCGCACAGCACCGGCGTGAAGGTGTTGCGCATGGTGCCGACCCGCAGGCCGTCCAGGATCTCTTCCTCGGTGAGCTCGCCGCTTTCCAGATACTTCTCGGTCAGCGCATCGTAGGCTTCCGCCACGATCTCCACCATATGGTCGCGCAGGCGCTGGGCCTCATCCTGAAGATCGGCGGGAACCGGCCCCTCCTGACACGTTCCGGAGCCGTCCTTGGCATAGGTACAGGCCTTCATCCGGATCAGGTCGATAACCCCTTCGAAATGCTCCTCGCTGCCGATCGGCATCTGGACCGCCACCCCCCGGGCGCCGAGGGCCTTCTCCATATCATCGATGGCCCGCAGAAAGCTGGCCCGTTCCTTGTCCATCTTGTTGACGAAGGCGATGCGGGGGATTTCGAATTCGTTGGCCCAGGCCCAGACCTCCTCGGTCTGCACCTTGACGCCGGAAATGGCGGAGAGGATCACCACGGCGCAGTCAAGCGCCCGCATGCAGGCACGGGTGTCGCCGATGAAGTCGCCGTAGCCGGGGGTGTCGACGAAGTGGATCGAATGGCCGTTCCACTCACAATGGTCGAAGGCGGAGGTGATGGATATCTTGCGTTTGATCTCCTCCGGTTCGAAGTCCATGGTGGCAGTGCCGTCATCCACGCGGCCCAGGCGGTCGATCATGCCGGTGTTGAACAGGATCGCTTCGGCCAGGGAGGTCTTGCCCGCCCCGCCGTGCGCCACAATTCCCAGATTACGGATCTTTTCGGTTGGATAGGTTCCCATGCACTGCCTCCTTGTTTCCGTGGTTGTGTTCCGTCGGATTCGAATGGTTCCGTTCAAACAGAATTCTCAGCCCGTCAAGGGTCAGAAACTCGTCAACCTCGTCGATGGTGCGTGATGCGGGGGCGATCAGGGGAGCCAGGCCGCCGGTGGCGATCACCCGGGGCTGGTCCCTGCTTTCGTGCTTGATCCGTTCAACGATGCCGTCCACCAGGCCGACGTAGCCGTAATAGACGCCGGACTGCATGGAGTGGACCGTGTTTTTGGCAATAACCTGGGGAGGGCGGGCGATATCCACCCGGGGAAGTTTGCTGGCTTTCTGGAACAGGGCCTCAAGAGAGATGGCGAGGCCGGGAGCGATGGCGCCGCCACAGTATTCGCCCTTGGCATTGACGTAGTCAAAGGTGGTGGCGGTACCGAAGTCGACGATGATCAGGGAACACTGGTGCTTTTCGAAGCCGGCCACCGCGTTGACGATCCGGTCGGCCCCCACCTCCCGCGGGTTGTCGTAGAGGATCGGCATGCCGGTCTTGATGCCGGGGCCGACGATGGCGGGAGGGTGCTTGAAATAGGAGCGGCAGAGGGTTTCGAGGACGCCGGTGAGCATCGGCACCACGGAGGCGATGATAACGGCCGACACCGCGTCGGGTCTTATGCCGGCAAGGGAGAAGAGGTTGTGCAGCAGGATGGCGTATTCGTCGGAGGTCCGGGACTTGTCGGTGGCGATGCGCCAATGGTGCGCCAGGGTTGTTTCGCGGTAGATACCGAGGACGATGTTGCTGTTGCCTACGTCGATGACCAGGAGCATTCTCGGCACGCCTCACATTCCCTATCGTAGAATAGCTGTCGCCTCTCCGGCAGCCAATCGCGCCAAATCGCCCGAACCGGCCTGTTTTTCCGCCGCAGGAGCGGTGTACGTGTATACCATAGCCGATCCGACGCCGCAACCGCAAAACCGCCGCGGCACGCCGCCAATAAACGATTGACGGGTGTTTGCACCGACTGTATAGTGTGGCGTCCGAATGGGCTGTAAATCACTGTTGACGGGAGCGAGACGATAATGATCAGACGAGTGGGCCTGTATGGTGTGATGCTGGTAGTGCTCATGGCCGCAAACGTGCTGGCCGTGGAGACCAAGGACATCAAGTTTTCCTTTAAAAGCGCAGAACCGGTGGTTTTCAGCCATGCGCTGCACCTGGAAAAGTACCGTAACAACTGTCGCATCTGTCACAACACCATCTACGACCTGCGTAACCGCAAGAGCTATACCATGGCTGAGATGGAAAAGGGCAAGTCCTGCGGCGCCTGTCATACCGGCGCGAAAGCCTTCAGTGTTGCAGCGGAAAAGGACTGTTCCCGCTGTCACCGCGGCAAGCCGCGTGAGGTTGCCTACAAGGTCAAGGGGGCGGGAGACACCGTTTTCAGTCACGCCACCCATATCGCCAAGACCGGCGGTGCCTGCCGAAGCTGCCATAACGGCAAGGTCATTACCGGTAAGGAAAAGCGGGTAACCATGGCTGAAATGGAAAAAGGCAAGACCTGCGGTGCCTGCCACAACGGCAAGCCCACCTTCACGGTGGCCGGTAACTGCAACCGCTGCCACAAGGGGCTGAAACCCAAGGACATCACCTTCACCGTCAAAGGGGCGACCGCGGTCAAGTTCAGCCATGACTTCCACACCCAGGCGTACCAGTGCTCGGACTGCCACACCAAGGTCTACCAGTATCGTCAATCCCCCGGCAAGGTGAGCATGGCCGAGATGGAAAAGGGCAAGTCCTGCGGTACCTGTCACAACAACGGCAAGGACGCTTTCACCGTGGTTGGCAACTGCGACAAGTGCCACCCGGGGTACAAGCCCGGCAACGTCCAGTTCAAGACCATTGCCGGCGATGCCACCTTCAGCCACGACTTCCACACCCAGGTGTACAAATGCGCCGACTGCCACACCAAGGTCTTCCCGTACAAGGCGCACACCATGGAGGCCAGCATGAACGACATGGTAAAAGGTAAGTCCTGTGGCGCCTGCCATAACAAGGGGAAAGATGCCTTCTCGGTGGCCGGCGACTGCGCGAAGTGCCATAAGATGTAACCGGCTGGCCGACCCGCCGGAGACCTAACGACAAAGGCGCCCGTCAACTGACGGGCGCCTTTGTCGTTACCGGGGGAACATAGGATCAATAAACCGTCACGTCACCGCTCAACACCCGCTCCAGGCTGCCGTCGGGACGTTGCAGCAGGAGCGCCCCGTCCCGATCGATACCGCTGAAGGGACCCCGCAGGATGCCGGCGCCGGTATCCACGGCCACCTCACGGCCAAAGGCCGTGGAGCGGCCGGCCCACTCCTCCCGCACCGGGTCGAAGCCTTCCCGCAGAAACCGTTCGTACCCGGCGGCCAACTCCTGAAAGAGGCGCACCGTAAAGACGGACCTGCTGACGGTTGTGCCGGACGCCAGCAACAGCGAGGTGGCGGGGTGCCGCAGGCCGTCCGGAAACTGGTGGGCCTGCATGTTGATATTCACGCCGATTCCCAGGATCACGAACCCTACCCGGTCGGTTTCGGCGCTCATCTCGTTCAGCAGGCCGGCCACCTTCCGTTCCCCCAGCAGCAGGTCATTGGGCCACTTGATGCCGGGATGCAGGCCGGTGACCGCCTCGATCGTCCGGGCCACGGCCACGGCGGACAAAAACGTCAGTTGGGATGCCTCATGGGGGAGTAGGGGAGGGCGCAGGATCACCGAGCAGTAGAGGTTGACCCCGGCCGGCGATTCCCAGCGACGCCCCAGGCGCCCCTTGCCGCCGCTTTGGCTGTCGGCCAGCACCACGGTCCCTTCTGGCGCCCCCTCTTCCGCCAGGCGGAAGGCGTCGCTGTTGGTTGATGAAGTGGCGGCGGCACAGACCAGACGTCGGCCCACCAGGCAGCCGGTAGGGAGCAGGGAGCGCAAGGAGGGCTCGTCCAGCAGGTCGGGGGAGGAAAGGAGGCGATAGCCCCTGGAGGGGGTCGCCTCAATGCGGTGGCCCTCCTCGCGCAGCACGGCAATCTGCTTCCAGACTGCGGCGCGGGTGATGCCCAGTTCCCGGCTCAGGCGACTGCCGGAAAGGTAGTCGTTGCTTTCCCGCAGCAGACGCAGGATGGCGCAGGTCCGGTCGTTCATGCACCGTCCAGCAGCATCGAGATATCCATGGCCCGGGGGGAGTGGGTGAGCGCCCCGACGGAGATGATATCCACCCCGGTTTCGGCGATGGCCCGCACCGTCTCCAGGTTGACGCCGCCGGAGGCCTCCACCAGCGCCCGCCCCGCGATCAGGTGGACGCAGTGGCGCATGGTGGCGCAGTCCATGTTGTCCAGCATGATGATGTCGGCCCCGGCAGCCAGGGCCTCTTCCACCTGGGGAACGGTCTCGGTCTCGATTTCGATCTTGAGCGTATGGGGGATGTAGGCGCGGGCACGGCGGATCGCTTCGGTGATGCCGCCGGCTGCGGCGATGTGGTTCTCCTTGATCAGGATGCCGTCGTAGAGGCCGGTGCGGTGGTTGATGCCGCCCCCCACCCGGACAGCGTACTTTTCCAGCACCCGCAGGCCGGGAGTGGTCTTGCGGGTATCCACGATGCGGGCCGTGGTGCCGGCCACCGCCTGAACGTACCGTGCCGTCAGGGTGGCGATGCCGGACATTCGCTGCAGCAGGTTCAAGGCTACCCGCTCCCCCTGCAGCAGCGACGAGGCGTCACCGCTGATCCGGGCGATGACGGTTCCTGCTGCGATCCGCTCACCATCCCGGCAGAGCGGCTCGAAGCCGACGGCGCCGTCCAGCAGGGTGAAGACGCGGGCGGCAACGGCAAGGCCGGCCACCGTCATCGCTTCCTTGGCCAAAAGTCGCGCGGTGACCGGACGGGGACCGGTGACCACCGCCTGGGTGGTCAGGTCGCCGGTATGGATATCCTCGTGAAGGGCGCTACGGATGATGTTGTCAAGGGTAAGCATGATGGCCTTTCCGAAACAGAAGCTGGCCTTTTATATAGCACGGTGCCGACGGCAGCCGCAACAGTTCCGCAGGGTGTGGCAGCGGCGGAGTGTCTTGACATTCCGCCTGTTCCGGCGGATATAGAGCAGCATCATGCGCGTCCGCCATCTGGTATCCCTGCTGGTGTCCATCGTTCTCGCCGGCTGTGCCCACGGGCCGTTGCACGAGAAGGACTACCAGCTCTGGTGGTGCAAGCGGCAGGGGGGAACCCTCGAACACCGGCTGTCCGACGGTACGCGGGTGGACTGTCTGACCAGGGAGTACGCCGTCGAGGTGGAGTATGCCCCCAAATGGGCCGAGGCGATCGGGCAGGGGCTCTACTACGCCCGGCAGACCGGCCGCAAGCCGGGGGTGCTGGTCATCATGCGTGACAGCGGGGATGAGCGATTTCTGAAACGGCTGCGTTCCGTGGCCAGGGAGCAGGATATCAAGGTCTGGACCGTACGCCCCAAGGACCTGGACTGACCTTCGGAACAACTCAGTCAACGAGGAGAGTAATGAAACTGTTCAGTCTTCAGCGGCGGCAGCTTCTGCCGGTCCCGGCCGAGGATGCCTGGGCATTTTTCGTCAACCCGGCCAACCTGCCCCTGATCACGCCGCCGGACCTCGGCTTCCGGATCACCTCGCCATTGCCGGAACGGATGTACGCCGGCATGATCGTCTCCTATACCGTGACCCCCTTTGCCGGCCTGCCGGTCACCCGGGTGACCGAAATCACCCACCTGGAGGAACCGTTCTTCTTCGTGGACGAACAGCGTCTGGGGCCGTACCGCTTCTGGCATCACCAGCATCTGTTCCGGCCGGTGCCGGCAGGCACCGAAATGACGGACCTGGTGCACTATGCCCTGCCGCTGGGACCGTTGGGACTCCTGGCCGCGCCATTGGTGCAGGCGCGACTTGAAGCCATTTTTGCCTGGCGGCGGGCGGCCCTGGCGGCGCGGTTCGGGTCAGCGGAACAGGCGGAACGCCTTGAGAATGAGGTCGAAAAGATCCGGTGCTGAATGGCGCAGCGGTTCACTGAAGCTGTCGAAGGACCACGTCGTATCGCTGTCGATGCCCCGCAATTCCCGGTGTTGTTCCCGTTCCCGCTGCACTGCCTCCGCACGTTTTCGTTCCTGGTGTTCCCGTTCCAGCAGCCTTCCTCCCAACTTCATCCACTCCAGCAGCTGGCGCAGCTCCCCGCCATCCAGCCAGATGCCGTGGGCCTTGCAGCGATCGACGATGACGCCGCTTCTGGCGCCGAAGTTGACCCGGTGCATAACCTGGGAGCAGGCCGGACATTTGAGATAAGAGACCGGGTAGCGGTCGGGAGAGCGCTGTTCGTTGATCAGCGCCAGTCCGACATGGTCGATGTCGAAGACGTTGCCGACCATCGCCTCCAGCAGGGCGTCCAGTTCGCCGGGATCGAAGAAGAGGCCGAGGCACTGCTCGCAGCGGTCGATCAGAAAACGGCCGTGCAGTTTCAGGTCGAGGTGCTTCAGGCGGATGGTGCAACGGGGGCAGGTGCGCGGTGTGTCGCTTTCGTGGGTGGTGTAGTAGTGAATTCCCCGCAGATCGATGTCGTTACGATTGTTGCAGTAGGCACAGATGAGTGAGCCGGGGGGAAGGGGGGCATTGCAGTTTGAACAGCGCGCCATGGACCGGACCTTTCAGTGCAGAGTCTGCGAACCGGGGAAAGTATAGCGTAAAGCAACGGGAGCGGAAAGGGGGGCTGCCCTTCTCTCCTTGCATGCCCCGGCATCGATGGTATAGATAAAGGTCCATGAATCCGGAAGATAACGAGAAAGCGGCGACCATGCGGGCCATGGTGCTGGAAGCTCCGGGCAGGCCGCTGATAGCGGCCTCTCTGCCGGTGCCGCGACCGGCAGCCGGGCAACTGCTGCTGCGGGTGACGGCCTGCGGTATCTGCCGGACCGACCTGCATGTGGTGGACGGTGAACTGACCGAACCGAAACTGCCGCTGGTGCCGGGACACCAGATCGTCGGCCGGGTGGTCGCTGCGGGGAGCGGCGTGGACCGGTCCGCCGTCGGCCAGCGGGTCGGCGTCCCCTGGCTGGGCGGCACCTGCGGCAGTTGTGAGCACTGTCGTGCCGGTCGGGAGAACCTCTGCGACCGAGCTGTCTTCACCGGGTACCGGGTGGACGGCGGTTTTGCCGAATACTGCGTCGCCGACGCCCGCTTCTGCTTTCCCCTGCCCGAAGGCTACCCGGACCTGCAGGCTGCTCCCCTGCTCTGCGCCGGGCTGATCGGCTACCGCTCGCTGCGGCTGGCGGGCAACGGGGAACGGCTGGGTATTTACGGGTTCGGCGCTGCCGCCCATATCGTGACCCAGGTGGCAGTCTGGCAGCGGCGGCGGGTCTTTGCCTTCACCCGTCCCGGCGACGCCGTGGGCCAGGCCTTTGCCCGCCGCATGGGGGCCTGCTGGGCCGGTGGCAGCTTCGAATCTCCCCCGGAAGAACTGGATGCCGCCCTCATCTTCGCACCGGCCGGCGAGTTGGTGCCGGCGGCCCTGCGGGCGGTGCGCAAGGGAGGTGTGGTGGTCTGCGGCGGCATCCACATGAGCCCGATCCCGTCGTTTTCCTACGACCTGCTCTGGGGGGAGCGCTCCCTGCTGTCGGTGGCGAACCTGACCCGCCGGGACGGCGAGGAGTTCCTGAACTTGGCCCCCACCGTGCCGGTCCGGAGCGAAGTGACCCGCTTTTCGCTGGCCCAGGCCAACGAAGCACTGGCGGCGTTACGGGAGGGGCGACTCGAAGGGGCGGCGGTACTGGTGATCGACGACATCCAGGAGGCTGCTCAAAAACAGCCATCTCGCCGCCGCGGGGCTTCCTCCGGGTGCGACGAGCTGACTGTTTTTGAACAGTCTTGAGTTTTTCAACAACCTGCTAGACGAGGAGGACGTTCGTGATTGATCTTATCCGTAAACGACGCAGTATCCGCAGTTTTACCGGCGAGCCGCTGGACCGGCAGAGCCGCGACCTGCTGATGGAAGCCCTGCTGCGGGCGCCGTCATCCCGCAACATCAATCCCTGGGAGTTCGTGCTGGTGGATGATCCGGCCCTGCTGGTATCCCTGGCCGGAGCCAAGCAGAGCGGTTCCGGGTTTCTGAAAGGGGCGGCCCTGGCCGTGGTGATCTGCGGCGATGAGACCAAATCGGACGTCTGGGTGGAGGACTGCTCCATTGCCGCTATTCTGCTGCAGATGACTGCCCTCTCCCTGGGACTGGGCAGTTGCTGGGCTCAGATCCGGTTGCGCCGTCACGACGGCGAGACCACGGCCGAGCAGTTCGTTCAGAAGTTGCTGGGGCTGCCGGAGCATATCCGGGTGGCGGCGATCATCGGCATCGGCCATCCGGCGGAAAAGCGCGAGCCGTTAGCCGCTGAGGAGCTTGAATACGACAAAATACGCCATAATAACTATGGTAGGGTCGGGGAATAGCTCTCAGCAGAGGAGTTGAAACCCGGGGGAGCCGGTGGTCGCCGGTTCCCCCGGGTTTCAGGGGGTGGGGTCGCTGCCTGCGGCTCGCGGCAGCGACCAGTTGTAGCGCACCGCCAGCAGGCGCAGCACGATGACGGTGCCGGCCGACAGCAACAGACTCCAGGCGTGGGGCAGGCTGGTATGGCGGTGCAGCAGATAGAGCAGGGCACCGCCGATCAGACAGGCGGAAGCGTAGACCTCTTTCTGCAGCACCATCGGCACCCGGGCGGAGAGCAGGTCGCGAACCATGCCGCCGGCAGTGGCGGTCATGACCCCCATCATCACGGAGCCGACGAAGCCGAGGTTGAACTCCAGCCCCTTGCCGGTGCCGATCACCACGAAGGTCCCCAGCCCCACAGCGTCGAAATAGGTGAGCGGATGAAGCATGCGGTCAAGGCGGCGGTGGAACAGAAACACCGCCAGGGAGACCGCCAGCGAGAGGTACAGGTAGGTTTCATCCTTGAAAATGAACGGCGGCGTATCCCCCAGCAGCAGGTCACGCACGGTGCCGCCGCCGGTGGCGGTTACCAGCCCCAGCACCAGCACGCCGAAGATATCCATGTTGCGACGAATGCCGGCCAGGGCGCCGGAGGCGGCAAAAGCAGCGGTGCCGAGCAGATCGAGGGCGTAAAGCAGGGTCATGGATTCGTCTTTCCGCTGATGGTTCAGGAGAGCCGGAAGCCGGCGCCGGCAAACTGGATGTTGGCCGGATCGTCGCAGCGGGGGGGCGAGACGGCGTGGACGCCGCCGCAGGCGGGACAACTGGCCACAAAGGTGGTCAGGGTAAAGCCGCTGCCGCATCCCTGGCAGGCGGTGGGCAGGCCGCCGCCGGGAATCTCCCGTGTTCTCAGGCTGCCGCCGTGGGCCGCAGCCACGAATTCAACCAGTTCCCTTCCTTCAGCAAACGGCCCTGCTCCGGCGGCGTGGCCGCATCCACACTGTCCCATGGTTGGTACTCCTTTGTTGGTGTCAGGTAACGGCAAGCGCAGGCTCCCGTCCATCACGAACTTTTGCCGAAATGTGCGGGCCGCGCCATGACCGAAATCAAAAAGCTGCCGCCAGACAGAGCAGGCAGGCGACCTCGGCGGTCTCGCCGCCGAAGCCGACGATGTCGCCGGTGATGCCTCCCAGCCGTTGACTGAAATATCCACGAACCGCCGTGCCCCACAAACAGACCACGAGCAGGGCAACCATCCCCCGCGGACCGGCGATGAACCAGCAGAGCGGCAGCACGGTAAAGCTTGCCAGCAGCAGCTGCGTCCGACCGATACCGGCGACAAAGGCTGCCCCCAGACCGTCGTGGCGGGCGCTGGCGGCACCGGCCATGACCAGCACCATGCTGAAGCGGGCCAGGGCTGGAACCAGCAGCAGGGCCTGCCAGCGCATGCCGGCGGACACCGCCAGCAGGGCGGCATATTTCAGCCCGATGCCGGTCACCAGTCCCACCACCCCCACGGCCCCTACCCGTGAATCCTTCATCACCGCCAGAAACCGCTCCGTGCTCCCCCGGGCCGCCAAGCCGTCGCAGACATCGGCCAGACCGTCCAGGTGCAGGGCACCGGTCAGAACCGCCAGTAGGGCGATCAGCAGAGCATCCGTCAGATGGCGCGGAAAGAGGGGA
This sequence comes from Trichlorobacter ammonificans, assembly GCF_933509905.1. GTDB lineage: Bacteria > Desulfobacterota > Desulfuromonadia > Geobacterales > Pseudopelobacteraceae > Trichlorobacter > Trichlorobacter ammonificans. The sequence continues at coordinate 622,689 of NZ_OW150024.1, forward strand.
GACAGTACCTGATCCGCCAGCAACAGCAGAGCGCCGAGCGTCAGGCCGGCAAGCGGGAACCAGGCGGTGGAGCGCCCCAAGTCGCCCGATTCGAAACGGGAGCCGGCCGGTAGCGGCAGGATGGTCAGGAAGCGCAGTGCAGTCAGGTAATGGCCCATGGTCGGGCAGTGTGCGTCAATGCCGCGGCTTCGTCAAGTGCCCTGTGGAATATGCCGCTGTCATGTAGAATATTCTTCAGTTTCATGCCCGCGAGGGGGGCGCTTCGGTGAGCCCACCTCTAGAACTGCCTGAATTTACAGGCTGCGGCACGGCGCGGGGAAGGTTGGCACAGCTCTTGTAGTTATCATGACGGTCACGCAGCACTGTACCCCATGCATAACCAGCGAATTACCCACAAAGGAACGTCCGACCATGAACAGCAACAAACTGATTACCGCTATGATCGCCTGTGCCGTGGTGGCCTGGCTGATTTACCTGTCGTTCCACGTTACCACCGCCAGTGCCGCCAGCGCCGTGGCGGTGCTGAAAACCAGCGGTATGACCTGCGGCAGCTGCTCCGAAAAAATTACCGGCGCTCTGAAGGCGGTGAAAGGGGTCACCCACACCGAGGTGGACCTGGGGGGCGGTTACGTGATCGTGGGCTTCGACGCTGCCGACACCACGCCGCAGCATCTGGCCGAGCGGGTGAGCAAAACCGGCTACGGCAGCACGGTGCAGCAGGTGTTGACACCGGAGCAGTTCCGGCAGATGACCGGCAGGGATATCGGCCGGATGGCCCGCGCCGGGGGCGGCTGCGGCTGCTGCTCCGGTGGTGGTCCCGCTGCACAGCAGCAACAGTGATACGTGGTAGCCGTTCAACATCCCGGTAAGGAGCAAGCAATGTTCAGATCAGTAACAGCGGCAGTTGTGGCATTCGTGGTGGTCGCGGCCACGGTTATCGGTGCCTCGGCCTTTTCCTTCGGCAAGTACGAAAAGGTAAAGGTGGTGAACGGCGCGGTCTCCATCCCCACCGCCAAGGTGAACGACGGCAAGGCCCGCTATTTCAAATACAGCGATGGCGGCAAGGAGATCAGCTTCTTCATCGTCAAGGCAGCGGACGGCACCTTCCGTACCGCCTTCGACGCCTGCGACGCCTGCTTCCGCGAGAAAAAGGGGTATGAGCAGCACGGGGACAAGATGGTCTGCAAGAACTGCAACATGCGCTTTGCCACCAACCGGATCGGTCCCCACGCCGTGGGGGGCTGCAACCCCTCCCACCTGCCCAGCGTCACCAGCGGCGGCACTATTGTCATCAAGGCTGATGACCTGCAACAGGGGGCTCGGTACTTCTGATGAAGCTGCATACCATTTCCCTGAATAACCTGAAGCGGCGCAAGGCGCGGATGGCCTTCCTGACCATCGGCCTGATGGTGGGGATCGCCACCGTGGTCACCCTGATCACCCTCACCCGTTCCATGTCCGGCGACATCGAGCGCAAGATGGATGAGTTCGGCGCCAACATCCTGATCACCCCCCGCAGCAACGGGCTTTCCATGACCTACGGCGGCATCAGCCTGGGAGGGGTTACCTTCGACCAGTCTGAAATCCATGAGGAACAGTTGGCCGCCATTCGCACCATCAAAAACAAGGCGAACCTCTCCTCGGTGGCCCCCAAGGTGCTGGGGGGGATCACGGTGGGGAGCCACAACGTGCTGCTGGTGGGGGTCGATTTCGAGAACGAGCTGAAGATGAAGCAGTGGTGGCAGATCTTCGGTGAAGCGCCAAAGACGCCCCAGGAGCTGCTGCTGGGAAGCGATGCCGCGAAAACGCTGCACCTGGGACCGGGAGACAGCCTGACCCTGAAGGGAGAGACCTTCACCGTCAGCGGCGTCCTGGACCAGACCGGCTCCCAGGACGACGCCCTCATCTTCGCCACCCTGCGCAAGGCCCAGAAGCTGCTGGGCAAGGAAGGGAAGATCACCCTGGTGGAGGTGGCGGCCCTCTGCCACGGCTGCCCCATCGGCGACATGGTGCTGCAGATCGCGGAAAAGCTGCCGGACGCCAAGGTAACCGCCATCCAGCAGGTGGTGGAGAGCCGCCTCAAGGCCCTGGACCAGTTCAAGCGCTTCTCCTACGCCATGGCCACGGTGGTGCTGTTCATCGGCTCGCTGATCGTCTTCGTCACCATGATGGGAAGCGTCAACGAGCGGACCGTGGAAATCGGCGTCTTCCGGGCCATCGGCTTCAGAAAAGCGCACATCATGCGGATCATCCTGCTGGAAGCGGCCCTGGTCAGCCTGCTGGCCGGCCTGCTGGGCTACGCCCTGGGGATGGGCAGCGCCGGGCTGGCGCTCCCCTACATGGCGGAAAGCGCCAACGCCGTGCTGGTAAAGGACTGGTGGATCGGCGCCGGTGCCATCACCCTGGCGCTGGTGACCGGGCTTGTGGCCAGTCTCTATCCGGCGCTGCATGCGAGTAAAATGGACCCGACGGAAGCGCTGCGGGCACTATGACGGCGCGCCGGTTTCCGCTATCCCGGCGTCAGATTTTGCGGCACGCCCGTGCGGCGTAGCGCTGCGACGCCGTTGCGGCGCCTCTCACCTTCCGTGGCCCAGCGCACACGTGAACGCCGAAACAAAGGAAAGCACGGTAATCAATATGTCGTTGATAAAAATTGAAAATCTGAAAAAGCGGTACACAAGCGGTGATGATGTCGTAGAAGCGCTGCGCGGCGTGGATATCGAGATCGCCGAGGGAGAGTTCATCACCATCATGGGGCAGTCCGGTTCCGGCAAGAGCACCCTGCTGTCGGTGCTGGGGGGGATGAACCATCCCACTTCCGGCGAGGTGGAGATGGCCGGGGTGAAGCTGTACGAACTGGCGGGGGAGAAGCTGGCCGACTTCCGGGCGCAGAACCTGGGGTTCGTTTTCCAGTCCTTCCACCTGATTCCCTACCTCACCGCCGCCGAGAACGTGATGCTCCCCCTGGCCATCGTGAGCATGAAGTCGGCGGACAAACGGGCCGCGGCTGCCGCGGCGCTGGAGCGGGTGGGGCTGGGGGGCAAGCTGGACCGGCTGCCCAACCAGCTTTCCGGCGGCGAGCAGGAGCGGGTGGCCATTGCCCGGGCCATCGTCAACAACCCCGGCATTCTGCTGGCTGACGAGCCCACCGGCAACCTGGACTCGGCCACCAGCGACGGGGTGATGGCCCTGTTCCGGGAGCTGAACGACGCAGGCCAGACCATCGTCATGGTCACCCACAACCCGGACAACGGCAGGTATGCCGACCGCACCATTCAGCTGAAGGACGGCAGGGTGGTGTAATACCGCCTCCCTGTCAAAGCCCCTCCTGCGTTGGCTCGTCATCGGCTTCTCGAAGCCATCTGGTGCTCCGGTGGTTAAATGTACGAATCGTAGGGGCGGCGCTTGCTCCGCCCACAATCAGGGCGCGGCAAGCAGCGCCCCTACAACAGAATTTGAATATTTTGTCGCCGAAACAATAAATGATCTGGAATTGGTAAATCGTGCAGCCGTGCGGTATAAGGGAATCATGAAACCGTCACGCGTCCGCATCCTCCTGCTTGCCCTGGCCATCCTCGGCATCAGCCTCGTTCACTACGTCACACCGCTGCATCTCCATTACCTGCACGACGTCTTCCAGCGTCTCTACTACCTGCCGATCATCTTCGCAGCCCTCTGGTTCGGGCTGCGGGGCGGGCTGGTCTGTTCCCTCGTCGTCAGCATCGTCTATGCTCCCCATATCCTCTTCCAGTGGGGCGGCACCCTGACGGTTGAGATGGAAAAATACCTGGAAATCCTGCTCTACAACGTGGTGGGTGCAGTCACCGGCCTCCTGGCCCAGCGGGAGCAGGAGCGGGCGGAGGAACTGCGGAAAACGGCGCAAGGGCTGGAGCATTCCTATCGTAAGCTGGAGGAACAGTCGGAGCGGATCATTGCCATTGAGGAACAGTTGCGCCGGGCCGAGCGCTTGTCCACCCTGGGGGAGATGGCGGCGGTGCTGGCCCACGAGGTGCGCAATCCCCTGGCTTCGCTGCGGGGCAGTGCCGAAATCCTGCGGGACGACTACCGCCCCGGCGATGCCAAGTATGAATTTCTCGATATGCAGATCCGGGAAACCGAGCGGTTAAACCGGGTGGTGGAGGAGTTTCTGCGCATGGCCCGCTCACGGCCCACGGACCTGAAACCGTGCCGTCTGCGGGAAGAGCTGGAGACCATCATCACCCTGACCGTCGGTGAGGCCCGCAAGCGGCAGGTGGCGCTGGCCCTGCTGCCCGGCGGGGATAGCGCTACGGTGCTGGCCGACGGCGACAAGCTACGCCAGGCCTTCCTGAATGTCGTCATCAACGCCCTGCAAGCCACTCCGCCGGGGGGGAACGTCACCATCGCCATCGCCGACAATGGGCGTGAGGTGTGCTTCAGCGACACCGGCCCCGGTATCCCGCCGGAGGCACTGGAGCGAATCTTCGAGCCGTTTTTCACCACCAAGCAGGACGGCACCGGCCTGGGGCTGGCGGTGACCCGCAAGATCATCGAGGCCCACGGTGGCACCCTGGCGGTGGAGAGCGAGGCGGGACAGGGAACGACGGTGGTGGTACGGTTGCCGGAGCCGGAAGAGGTAGCGTAGCGGGCAGGTTTTGCCCTGTCCGCTACGCTACCCGAGGGTGCCCGTGCCGTTACAAGCTTACCGCAACGCCCCGGCTGCGGAGATAGTCCTTGACCTCCCTGATGCGCAAGGTTCTGAAATGGAACACCGAGGCCGCCAGCAGGATCTGCGCCCCGCCCTGCACCACCCCTTCGTAGAAATGTTCCAGGGTGCCGGCGCCCCCTGAGGCGATGACCGGCAGGGTGACCGCATCGGCGATCGCCCGGGTGAATGCGAGATCATACCCTGCCTGCGTGCCGTCGCCATCCATGCTGGTCGGCAGGATGACGCCCGCGCCCAGTTCCTGGCAGCGGCGAGCCCACTCCACGGCATCCCTGCCGACCGGCCTGGTGCCGCCGGAGACCACGAGTTCGAAGCCGGAGGGCATGGCGCTGTTTCTGCGCGCATCGATCGCCACGGTGATCCGGTCGGCACCGAATTCGCGGGCAGCGTTTTCCACCAGCCCAGGATCGCTGACCGCGGCACTGTTCATGGAGACCTTTGCGGCGCCGGCATCAAGGGTCATCCGGATATCCTCCATGCCGGCAATGCCGCCGCCCACCGTCAGGGGGATCGAAATGACGGACGCCACATTCCACACCCATTCGAGGCGGGTTTTCCGGTTTTCAAGGGTTGCGGCGATGTCCAGCATGGCCAGTTCATCGGCCCCTTCGCTTTGATAATAGCGGGCGTTCTCCACCGGGTCGCCGGCATCCCGCAGGTTTTCAAAATGAACCCCCTTGACGATGCGCCCGTTCTTCATGTCGAGGCAGGGCATGATCTTCACCACTGACATAGATTCTCCTTTCCTTAACAGGTTGTTGAAAAACAGCCATCTCGCCGCCGTCTTCAAAAGCCCGCGTGCGCGGCGTAGCGCTGCTAGGCCTCCGTGGGGCTTTTTACGGTTGCGACGATCTGACTATTTTTGAACAACCTGGGTTTTTCAATAGCCTGCTAAACCTTTTGCCTCCCCGCAAGGCGGGTCATCCGTTGTCCGATGGTTTTATAAAATAGCCCGCCGCCATTACCTGGTCGGCGTCCATCACTATTTTCAGTATGTTTCCGCAACGTTCCCGCGGCACGTCGATCACCCGCAACACGTCGGACAGGTGGGCGTACTCCGGCGCCAGCGCTGTCAACCGGTTCGGCGACTCCGTCAGGAACTGCCGGTTGAAAAGGTTGCCGTGATCCTCCGGGTAGAGGGGGATGTACCGGATACCGGCCTCCACCATGTCCTGGAAAAAATGCGTGCCAAAGGAAAGGTCCGGCTCGTGGGCGCCGGCACGGTAGGCGATCTCGATCAGTACGGCCGTGTTGCAGATATCGGCGTAGGAGACATGAACCCCCTGTTTGATGTCGCCCCTGCTGCCCCAGCGGCCCGGTCCCATCAGGATGAAGCGGCGCCTGGGCAATCGGGTGTTCAGGAGGCCCACCGCCCGTCCGATGTCAAGCATCGTCTCCAGGCTGGACTGAGCCGCGTACTGTTCCGGCGGCACGTAGACGATATGCGTGATCTCCGGAACGCGCCCGTTTGAGATGAAGCGGTGTGCCGTAAAGAGCAGGTCGCATTCCGGGATGTCATGCCGCAGGTCGCCGGGCGCCGTATCGCTCTCAAGGCATTGCGGCCGACACTGCAGCAGGTAGAGATGATCGCCGTCATTGGCGAACTCTATCTCTACCGGCATGCCCATCGCTTCCCGCAGGGTCTGCATGATTGCCCTGATCTGCCTGACGAACGGGGTACGCTTCACCAGCCCTTCAAAGGTGGCGACCAGCTCGTCGTCGTTCAGCTGGAGTTCGAAGGTCGGCAGATGGCAGATCTGGCCGTCGCGGTACGCTGACACCAGCTTGGACAGATGGGGGATGTCGCGTCCGTGCTCCTGGAGGAGCTGCTCAAGTGCAACCGTCTCAAAGACCCGCTCCTGCAGATTGATCAGGTCAACCCGGGTCGGCGAATAGCGACGTATTTCGTTAGGGGTAACGTTCACCCGCAGGCCCGGCTGGCCGGGGGACAGCAGCAAGGGATAGTCGTTGCTGATGCGGTCAACGGCCCGCGTGCCGAGGCCGGGAACCAGCCGGCACAGGCCGTCGTCGCGCCGCAAGCGCGGCGACCAGCGAAATTCATTGGAGCTTAACGCCACCCCGGCAAACAGCGGCAGATGATAGGGGCCGACGCGCCTCCCCACCACCTCCTGGATCAGGATGCCCATCTCTTCGCGAAAATCGAGCAGTCCGCGCTCGGCACGGTAGGCGATCGGGTCCGGTCCGAACACCGATGCGTAAATTTCGGCGATGGCATCGAGCAGGGCATGCAGCCTGGTGCGCTTGTCCCCCTGGTTGTGCAGGAACAGGCTTTTGTATTTGCCCGAAAAAGCGGTGCCGGCACGGTCCTCCAGCAGGCTGGAACTGCGCACGATGATCGGGCGTTCGCCGAAGTCATCCAGTGCATGGGACAGGCCCCGGTACACGTCGGCAGGAAAGCGGGCGTGCTTGAACAACTGGATGATGTTGGGATATTCGAAGCGGATTTGCTCGATATCCTTGTACTTCAGCTCACTGACATCCTCCAGGTCGTTGTGGTGCAGGAACGATGTCAGGCAGTCGGCGGTCAGATACCAGGTTTTGGGTATGCGGATGTCGGCAAGCAGTTCTTCCTTCTCCGCGGCCCGCGCCAGAATGCGCCAGGCAACGAAGAGCCCGGTGCTTTTCCCCCCCAGCCGGCCGTTGCTTTCGGCAGGGTAGATGATCCGGGTTACCAGGTCGAAAAAATCCGATACCCGCAGGTGATGCTTTGCGAAATTGATGAAATCGATGCTGTCGGAAAAGAAACGGCGGATCAGCGATACCCGGAGCCACTTTTCGGTTGATTGCTCAAGGACGGTGCCGTCGCCGATCTGGGCGCGATAGCGCAGGATGACATCGATGATCTTGTCCAGCGATACGGTTGGAGAATCAATGGTCTTGATCAGGAAGCTCAGTCTGTTTTCCTGAATCCAGCGGTGCAGCGAGGAAAGAATCTCTGCGTCGGTCAGGTGGCGCGCGGCAAGGGCGAACACCTGCTCGCTCATCTCAAGGATGTCGTTGCGGGGCTGTTGACGGCTCGGGTAATTAACCTCTGAAGCGGTTTCCGGATGGTGGGCGGCAAAGGTGACGGCAAACGAGTCAAGAAACTGGCGAGCCTCGGTGATGTCGCTCCGGCACAACAGGTAGAGCATTTTGCGGGAGCAGTAGATGTAGAGCCGTTCGTCGGTGCGGCGCAGCGCGTCAACCAGCGCCGGCCATTCGGGGGGTGCCGCCTGCTGCTCGCCGAGTTGTTTCTCCAGGGTGCGCTGCAGCAGGGTCTGGCCGATCCGGTCGGCAATGGTGCGGAGCAGCTTGCTTTCTTTTTCGAGAAAAATACCTTCGGGTGACGGGAGCACCTCGGTTGTGTAGGAAACTTCCAGGGAGCCCGCCTCCCGCTCTCCTGCCGGTATGGGAGCGGACTCGGACCAGGGGGTCGGCTTGAAATGGGGTGGTGCGTACACCACCCCGTCATAGACGATGCGGGCCTGGCAGCGCTCCGGAAAACGCCAGCCTGAGGGGACGGCCGCGATGACGTCGTGCAGAAGCCCCTCAAGCGTGCAGCTGCGTCTGGCCAGCAGCTCCTCGATCCGGTACAGGCAGTTCAACTCCCGTTCCCGTTCGAGCAGGGTCTGTATCAGTTCAGGAGGCTGTTGGTCAGTCTGCATGGGGTTCAGGTCCGTTGAGCGGGGAACGCCGGCTGCGGGAGACCGGAATCATGCCCAGCCACGGGCCTGGACAGCCTTTGCCACACGATTGATGGCAATCACGTATGCCGCGTCACGCATGCTGATCTTCTGCCGCCGCGCAACGTCACCCACGGCAATGTACGCCGAGGTCATGTATTTCTCCAGCTTCTGAAGCACCTCGTTTTTATCCCAGAAATAATTGGTGTTGCACTGTACCTGTTCAAAATAGCTGCAGGTGACGCCGCCGGCATTGGTGAGAAAGTCGGGCAGGGTGAGGATGTTCCGCTGGTGCAGCACCTCGTCGGCCTCCGGTGTTGTCGGCCCGTTGGCCCCCTCGGCAACCACTTTTACACCGGGCGCGATATTTTCCACATTGTCGCGATGTATCTGGCTTTCCAGCGCCGCCGGGATCAGGATGTCCACATCCTGCTCCAGCCAGGCGTCACCCGGCAACAGTTCATAGCCCAGGTCAGCGGCCCGTTTCTTGTCGATAGTGCCGAACTTGTCGGCAATGTCCTGCAGTTCAATAACATTGACCCCGCTCTTTTTGCGATAGGTGTAGCTGGTCATGTCGTTCTGGTCCCAGCAGGATATGGCGAGTACCTTGCCGCCAAGCTGGGTGTAGAGCCGGGCCGCATGTTGCGCGACATTGCCGAACCCCTGGATGCTGGCCGTGGTCTTGTCGAGGGCAATCCCCATTTCATCGAGCGCCGTGACCAGGACATACACCACACCATACCCCGTGGCTTCGGTACGCCCCTGTGATCCGCCGTTGCCCAGCGGCTTGCCGGTAATGAATCCGGGGAAACGGCCTCCATGGATCGTCTCGAATTCATCCAGCATCCACAGCATGTGCTGACCGTCCGTCATCACGTCCGGAGCAGGCACATCGCTCCAGGGGCCGATATTTTTTGCGATCTGCCGGACCCAGCCTCGACAGATCTGCTCCTGCTCGCGCATACTCAACTGGTGCGGGTCGCAGATGACCCCACCCTTGCCGCCCCCCAGCGGAATATCCACCACGGCGCATTTCCAGGTCATCCACATGGAAAGCGCGCGCACCGTATCTACGGTCTCCATGGGATGGAAGCGGATGCCGCCTTTTGCCGGACCCCGCGCGTCGTTGTGCTGTACGCGAAAACCGTTGAACACCCGTACGGTGCCGTCATCCATGCGTACCGGAATGGAAAAGTGATATTCGCGCATCGGCTGCCTGAGCAACTGCCTGACGCCGTCGTCGAGCTCCAGGAGGTCAGCCACCTTGTCAAACTGATATTGGGCGATTTTGTACGGATTATACGAGCTGTGCGTCATGCGATCGGTTCCTTTGCCTGGTTGTATTTTTTGCGGGTATTCAGTACTGTCATGCGATGGGTGCCACAGGCTTGCCAGAATACGAACCTGGACCCGTTCTGACAACTTAAAAAATCACCACAGCTTGCGCGGGCAGATTGCCTCTATTCGTCGGGGCTATCGTGCAGTCTGCCGGGATGCCCGATGGCATGCCGCCGTATTTCCCGGAAACATACTCGTTGCCGTGACACACATCATACCCCCGTAAAGGAGCTTCACATGAACCCGAACTGGAAGATCGACACCGTTGCCGTGCAGGGAGGCTGGGAGCCCAAGGCCGGCGAGCCGCGCATTCTCCCCATCATCCAGAGCACCACCTTCAAGTACGACAGCGCCGAGCACGTCACCAAGCTGTTCGACCTGGAGGCGGCCGGCTTCTTCTACACCCGTCTGGCCAACCCCACCACCGACGGCTTCGAGCGCAAGATCGCCCAGATGGAGGGGGGCGTGGGGGCCATGGCCACCTCGTCCGGCCAGGCAGCCACCACCCTCGCCATCATGAACATCTGTCAGGCCGGCCAGCATATCGTCACCGCCAGCACCCTCTACGGCGGCACCTACAACCTGTTCGCCGTGACCCTGCCCAAGATGGGGATCGAGGTGACCTTCGTGGACCCGGAGCTGCCGGCCGAGGAGATCAAGAAGGCGTTCCGCCCCAACACCCGCTGCCTTTTTGCCGAGACCATCGGCAACCCCGGCCTCAATGTTCTCGACTTTGAAAAGTTCGCCGCCATCGCCAACGAGATGCAGGCGCCGCTGATCATCGACAACACCTTCGGTACCCCCTATCTCTGCCGTCCCTTCGAACACGGCGCCCATATCGTGATCCACTCGGCCACCAAGTACATCGACGGCCATGCCACCAGCGTGGGCGGGGTGATTGTGGACGGTGGCACCTTCGACTGGACCTGCGGCCGGTTCCCTGAACTGACCGAGCCGGACATCAGCTACCACGGCCTGGAGTACGTCAAGACCTTCGGCCCCCTGGCCTACATCGTCAAGGCCCGGGTGCAGCTGATGCGCGACCTGGGGACTCCGCCGGGGCCGCTTAACTCCTTCCTGTTCAACCTGGGGCTGGAGACCCTGCACCTGCGCATGCAGCGCCACAGCGACAACGCCCTGGCGGTGGCGAAATTCCTTGAAACCCATCCCCTGGTGAGCTGGGTCTGCTATCCGGGGCTGGAGAGCCACCCGACCCACGACCGGGCGAAAAGGTACCTGCCCAAAGGGTGCAGCGGCGTGTTGACCTTCGGCATCAAGGGGGGCGCCGAGGCGGGGCGGAAGTTCATGGAATCGACGAAGCTCGTGGCCCTGGTGGTGCATGTGGGTGACGCCCGCAGTTGCGTGCTGCACCCGGCCAGCACCACCCACCGTCAGCTCTCCGAGGAACAGCAGGAGTCCAGCGGCGTCAAGCCGGACCTGATCCGCCTGTCCATCGGCATCGAGGATGCCGGCGACCTGATCGAGGATATTGATCAGGCATTAAAGGCGAGCCAGCAGTGACGGGGCAGGGGGCATGAAGCAGAAAATCCTCATCATCGACGACGACACCTCACTCAGACGGGTGCTGGAGTTCAACCTCCAGGAGGCGGGCTACCAGACAGCGGCAGCCGCCTCCGGCGAGGAGGGGCTGCGTCTGTTCGGCGAAGTGGAGCCGGCCCTGGTGATCAGCGACATGAAGATGCCGGGCATGGACGGCATGCAGGTGCTGAAAAGCATCAAGGAGGGGGCTCCGGACACCCCGGTGATCATGATCACCGCCTTCGGCAGTGTGGACATGGCGGTGGAGGCGATGAAGGCCGGAGCCTACGACTACATCACCAAGCCGTTCAACCGGGATGAGCTGCGCCTGACCGTGGCCAAGGCGTTGCAGTTCAGCAGCCTGTCGCAAGAGAATCGGCACCTCAAATCCCAACTGACTGACCGTGCCGATTTCAGCGCCATCATCGGCAGCTCCCCGGCCATGGAAAAGGTGTTCCAGGTGGTGGCCAAAGTGGCGGATACCGAGGCCTCGGTACTGATCACCGGTGAGTCGGGCACCGGCAAGGAGCTGGTGGCCCGCTCCATCCACAGCCGCAGCAGCCGCGCCAGCGGTCCCTTTGTGGCGATCAACTGCGCCGCCATCCCCCATGATCTGCTGGAAAGCGAGTTGTTCGGCCATGTGAAAGGGGCCTTTACCGGCGCGGTGCGGGACAAGAGCGGCAGATTTGCCCTTGCCGACGGCGGCACCCTGTTTCTGGACGAAGTGGGGGAGCTGCCGCCGGCACTGCAGCCCAAGCTGCTCAGGGCGTTGCAGGAGCGGATGATTGAGCCCGTGGGAGGGACGAAGCCGGTCAAGCTGGATGTGCGGGTGGTGGCTGCCACCAACCTGGATATGGAAAAAGCCATGAGCGACGGCACCTTCCGCGAAGACCTCTACTACCGGCTGGCCGTGATTCCGCTGCATCTGCCGCCGCTGCGCCAGCGGCGGGACGATATTGCACTGCTGTTGCGCCACTTCTGCGGCCGCCACGGTGCTGAAAAGGTGCAGTTCGACACGGCTGCCCTTGCCGCTCTGTTGGCCTATCCCTGGCCCGGCAACGTGCGCGAGCTGGAAAACCTGGTGGAACGGCTCTTGATCATGCGCAACGGCGATACCATCACCGTGGCGGATCTGCCGGAGAAAATCCTCAACCACGAGCGGCCGGCAACGGCCGGCTCGGTGGTCAATCTCCCCCCTGACGGTTACTCCCTGGAGGAGCTGGAGCGGGAGGTGGTGGTGCAGGCCCTGGAGCGCAACAGCTGGAACCAGACCGCCGCCGCCCGCTTCCTGCGTATCCCCCGTCATACCCTGTTGTACCGGATGGAGAAGTATGCCATCACCCCGCCGTAGGATATGCCACGCCCCGCTGTAGAATATTCTTCATGTGTAGTGCCCGCCAAATCAATTTCGTAAATAAAGTCCAATAATTCAGCTATCTTGTCTTCTTGGCACGGGATGTGTAAATCTGAAGGCATTTCATTCGACGGGATTGTCCGCTCATGATGCCGAAGGTTGCTTCATTTTGTCTCTCCCTGGTACTGCTACTGCCGCTTGCGGCCGCTGCTGATCCGGTGTTGCCGGTTGAAAACGGCGTGGTGACCTCAAAGGCCGGCTGGCGGCAGGACCCCTTCGGCAGCGGCAGGCTGGTGTATCACCGCGGTACCGACATCGCCGTGCCGGTGGGAACGCCGGTGAAGGCCGTGCGGCCGGGACGGGTGGCGCTGGCCGGCTGGCACGGCGCCTACGGTGTTGCCGTGATTCTGGAGCATGCCGACGGCAGCCGCACCCTGTACGGCCACAACGCCCTGGCACGGGTGCAGCCGGGAGAGACGGTGGAGGCGGGAGCCGTCATCGCTCTGTCCGGCAACAGCGGCAGGTCAACCGGTCCCCATGTGCACTTTGAAGAGTTGTCGCCGGTGGAGCCGTTGCCTGCGCTGGCTGCCGCGTCACCGCAGCAGGAGACGTCGCAGGCGGCGGTCCGTGCCGGAGTGCTGCTGCAGGAGCAGCGCCTTGAAGCGGCCTTGAACGCGGCGTTGCGCAGGATCAACCGCCTGCCGGAAGAGGCGGCGGTCAGTGCTCTTGGAGGAGGACAGGAGGAACCATGAGGTTTCAAAGCGTGCTGTTCATGATGGTCATGGTGCTGGCGAGCGTCGCGCCGCAGATGGCGGCTGCCCAGCCGGAGAGCCTGGAGCAGCTGGTGGCCGAGGCTCTGGCCAACAATCCGGAGATAAAGGCGTCCGAAGCACGCTGGCGGATGTTTGCCGGCAGGGTGAAGCAGGCGGGGGGGCTGGAGGACCCAATGCTGATGCTGAAGGCCCAGAACCTGCTGGTCCGCGATCCCCTTACCTTCAACCGCGACGCCACCACCGCCAAGGTGATCGGCATCTCCCAGCAACTGCCCTTCTGGGGCAAGCGGGCCTTGCGGGAAGAGATCGCCACCCTTGAGGCGGAGAGCTACCGCCACAGCATCGAAGAGCGCAAGCTGGAGCTGGCCCGGATGGTCAAGGAGACCTGGTACCAACTCTATGCCACGGACAAGTCCCTGGCGATCATCGAGAAGAACCTGAAGATCATGGATGACTTTCTGACCATTGCCGAGGCCAAATACGCCGTGGGTCAGGGGGCCCAGGCCGATATTTACAAGGCCGGCCTGGAAAAATCAAAAATGCTGGATATGCAGATATCCCTTCAACAGAAACGCACAAGCCTGGCAGCAAACCTCAACTACCTGCTGTACCGGCCGGGCACCACGCCGGTACCCCCCATTCCCGAGTTCCCCCTGCCTGAGCTTACGCAACGTGTCGAGCAGTTAAACGCCCTTGCCCTGAAAAAACGCCCCCAGGTCAAAGGTCTCACGGCGCTGGCAAACAAGGGCGCTGCTGCCCGCCGTCTGGCCCACAAGGAGTTCTGGCCCGACGTGAACGTCTCCTTTGAGTATATGTTCCGCGAATCTGTGCAAAACGGCATGGCCAATGACCCCGGGTACAACATGTTTACCCTGGGCCTGACTTTCAACCTGCCGGTGCAGTGGAGCCGGCGGCAGGCCATGGTGGCTGCGTCGTCATCGGAAACGGCCATGGCCACGGATGAACTGAACGGCCTGAAAAACAGTATCAGCTATGTCATCAACGACAGTCTGGCCCAACTGGAACGGCGCAAGCGGCTGGTGGAGCTGTACAGGGGGGGGATCATTCCCCAGGCCGAACAGTCCCTGGAATCGGCCCTGATCGGCTACCGGGTCAACAAGGTGGATTTTCTGACCGTGCTCGACGGCAGGGTGAGCCTGTTCAATTACGAGCGGGAGTTGTTCGAGTCCCAGGCCGAGTACATGATGCAGCTTGCGCGGCTGGAAGCGGCGGTGGGAACGGATCTGGCGCTTTCCGCTCCGCACGAGACGAAACACTAGAGGTATCTCATGAACCTGAACAAGAAAATTGCCATCCCCCTTTCTATCCTGGCCCTGTCCGTGGCGGGTGCAAGCTGGTTCTACAAGAGCGGTACGTTCTCCAAACAGACCGAGCTGCACAAGGCCGACGGCGCACGTCACCAGGAGCAGAGTGCGCCGCCGCTCTATACCTGCCCGATGCATCCCTTCATCATCAAGGATGCGCCGGGCACCTGCCCGATCTGCGCCATGGAGTTGGTGAAGAAGGTGACCGGTGCCGCCGACACCACGGCGCTGACTCCGGAGCAGCAGCAGGAGATGGCCCGGCTGGGACAGATCGCGCTTTCGCCCACCCAGCGGGTGATGGCCAACGTGGCGGTGCAGGAGGCCAGGGTGCAGGAGTTGACCAGGGAGATCACCGCCGTGGGGCTGGTGCAGTACGACCAGTCCCGCCAGGCCAAGGTGACCGCCTGGATCGCCGGAAGGATCGATGCCCTGCACGTCAATACCGTGGGAAGTCAGGTCAGCAGGGACCGGCCGGTTGCGGAGCTGTACTCTCCCGATCTGCTGGCCACGCAGCAGGAATACCTGCTGGCGGTGAAAAGCCGCGACCGTTTGAAAAACTCGCCGATTCCGGCCGTCGCACAGAACGGCGAGGGGCTGGTGGCGGCGGCCCGACAGCGCCTGATGCTGTTCGGTGTCAAGGAGCAGCAGATCGCCGAGCTGGAAAAAGCCGGCACCCCCACCATCAAACTGCCGATCTATACGCCGCTCTCCGGGGTGGTGGTGGAAAAGATGGTGCAGCAGGGGCAGTATGTGAATGTGGGGGATGTGCTGTTCAATGTTGCCGATCTTTCCCGTGTCTGGGTGGAAATCGAGGTGTATGAAAGCGAATTCCGGAACATCAGGATCGGCCAGGCCGTTGAGATCCGTTCCCAATCTTTTCCGGGGCGGGGATTCAGTGGCCGGGTGGCCTTCATCTATCCTTTTCTTGATCCCAAGACCCGCACGGTGAAGGCCCGGGTGGAACTGCCCAATCCGGGCATGCTGCTCAAGCCGGACATGTTCGTCAACGCCGTGCTCAAGGTGGGGGCGGGCGCGGCGGTAACGGTACCGGTCACGGCGGTGATGGATTCCGGCAAACAGCAGACGGTCTGGGTGGAGATACGGCCCGGCGTTTTTGAGCCGCGCATGGTGCAGGTGGGACAGCGTACCGATGCCCTGGTGCAGATACTGTCCGGTGTCAGGGCCGGTGAAAAGGTGGCGGTGTCCGGTGCCTACCTGATCGATTCCGAATCGAAACTGCGGGGGGGCGCCGCTGAGGATCACAGCCAGCATACCGGCGGTGCACAGCCTGAAGGCAAAGTCCCGGCGGTTCCGCAGCAGCCGGCGCCGGGCAAGAAGCCGCTGAATATGGATGATATGAAGATGTAGGATTTTCCCCCTTGATAAAGGGGGACTTCAAAGCTCAAAGGCATATCCTTATGATTGAAAAAATCATCGAATATTCCGCCCGTAACCGGTTTGTGGTGCTGCTGCTGTTCGGACTGGTCACCGCCTGGGGACTCTGGGCGGTCCGCACCACTCCGGTGGACGCCATCCCCGACCTGTCCGACAACCAGGTGATCGTCTTTACCGACTATCCGGGCCGGTCTCCCCAGGTGGTGGAGGACCAGGTCACCTACCCCTTGGCCACCAACCTGCAGGGGCTGCCCCAGGTGAAGGCGGTGCGGGCCTCCAGTGCCTTCGGCTTCTCGATGATTTACGTGATCTTCGAAGACAAGGCCGATATCTACTGGGCGCGGACCAGGGTGCTGGAGCGGCTCAATTACGCCGCCTCGCTTTTGCCCCCCGGCGTGGTGCCAACCCTGGGGCCCGACGGCACCGGCGTGGGGCATGTGTTCTGGTACACCCTGGAGGGAAAAGGGTACGATCTTGAGCAGCTGCGCACCCTGCAGGACTGGTTCGTGCGCTACCAGTTGGGCACGGTGCAGGGGGTGGCCGAGGTGGCTTCCATCGGCGGTCTGGTGCGGGAGTACCAGATCGACCTGGACCCGGTGAAGCTGCAGGCCTACAACATCACCAGCGGCCGGGTGATGGAGGCGGTGCGCGGCTCCAACAAGGATGTGGGGGGACGGCTGCTGGAGCAGGCCGACGCCGAGTACCTGATCCGCGGCCAGGGCTACGTCAAGACCCGGGAGGACCTGGAGAATATCGTGGTGGGGGCCGACATGCGCGGCACCCCGATCTACGTCAAGAACCTGGGTACGGTGCAGATGGGGGGCGCCATCCGCCGGGGACTGCTGGACTTGAACGGCGAAGGGGAGGCCGTGGGCGGCATCGTGGTGATGCGCTACGGCGAGAACGCCAGCGACGTGATCAGCCGGGTGAAGGAAAAAATCACGGCCCTGGAAAAGGGCCTGCCCCCCGGTGTGAAGATCAAGGTGGCCTACGACCGCTCCGACCTGATCAAGCGAGCCATCGCCACCCTGAAAACTTCGCTTCTGGAGGAGTCCGTCGTGGTCTCCCTGGTGATCCTGGCCTTCCTGCTGCATTTCCAGAGCTCCCTGGTGATCGTGCTGACCCTGCCGATCGCCGTGCTGATCTCCTTCATCACCATGAAACTGATGGGGGTCACCTCCAACATCATGTCCCTGGGAGGGATCGCCATCGCCATCGGTGTGCTGGTGGATGCCGGGGTGATCATGGTGGAGAACTGCTACCGCCACTTGTCGGAGATGCCGCCGGAGGAGCGCAGGGAAAAACGGCTGGAAGTGATCATCGCCTCCTCGAAGCAGGTGGGACGGGCCATCTTCTTTTCGCTCGCCATCATCGTGCTCTCCTTTGTGCCGGTCTTTCTGCTGGAAGGGCAGGAGGGGAAGATGTTCCACCCGCTGGCCTTCACCAAGACCTTTTCCATGGTCGCCTCGGCGGTGATCGCCATCACCCTGGTGCCGGTGCTGATGTATTTTTTCATGCGGGGCACAATGCCGCCGGAAAGCGCCAATCCGGTCTCCTCCTTCTTCATCCGGCTCTACGCGCCGGTGATCCGCTGGGTGCTGGTCTGGAAAAAGACCACCATTGCCCTGAACATCGCGGCCCTGGCCCTGGCGGTGCCGCTGTTCATGAAGATGGGGAGCGAGTTCATGCCCCCCCTGGACGAGGGGTCGCTGCTCTACATGCCGGTGACCCTGCCCAACGTTTCTCTCACCGAGGCCAAGCGGATTCTCCAGGTGCAGGACGCGGTCATCAAGAGCGTCCCGGAGGTGGAGCAGGTACTGGGTAAGGCGGGGCGGGCCGAGACCTCCACCGACCCGGCGCCGGTTTCCATGTTTGAAAGCATCATCATCCTGAAACCGAAGGAGCAGTGGCGGCCGGGGGTGAAGAAGGCGGACATCGTGGCCGAGCTGGACGCGAAACTGCAGCAGATCGGCGTGCGTAACGGCTGGACCCAGCCGATCATCAACCGGATCAATATGCTTTCCACCGGGGTGCGTACCGACCTGGGGGTGAAGATTTTCGGTTCCGACCTGAACGTGCTGAAGGACCTGGCGGTGCAGGCGGAAGGGATCCTGAAGACGGTGCCGGGGGCTGCCGACGTGGTGGCGGAGCGGGTCACCGGCGGCAATTACCTGGATATCGAGATCGACCGCGAAGCCGCGGCCCGCTACGGTGTCGGCGTGGCGGAGATCCAGGACGTGATTTCCACCGCCCTGGGGGGGGAGACCCTCACCACCACGGTGGAGGGGCGCAACCGCTTTCCGGTGCGTATCCGCTACCTGCGGGACTACCGCGACAACATCCCGGCCATCCAGCGCATCCTGGTGGGTGGGATGAACGGCGCCCAAGTGCCGCTGTCGCTGGTGACGAAGGTGAAGGTTTCCACCGGCGCGCCGGAGATCAACAGCGAGGGGGGGCTACTGCGCTCCATCGTCTTTCTCAACGTGCGGGACCGGGACATGGGGGGCTTCGTGAACCAGGCCAAGCAGACCCTGGAGCAGCAGTTGAAGCTCCCCGCCGGCTACTACGTCACCTGGTCCGGGCAGTGGGAGAACCAGGTGCGGGCCAAGGCGCGGCTGCAACTGCTGGTGCCGCTGGGCATGGTGATCATCTTCGTGCTGCTCTACTTCACTTTCCATTCCGCCCTGGAGGCGGCCATGGTGATGCTGTCGGTCCCCTTCGCCCTGGTGGGGGGGGTCTACCTGGTCTCGGCCCTGGGGTACAACCTCTCGGTGGCGGTCTGGGTCGGCTTCATCGCCCTGTACGGCATCGCGGTGGAGACCGGGGTGGTGATGGTGATCTACCTGCACGAGGCCCTGGACAAACGGCTGAAGCTGGGACCGGTGACGGAACAGGATATCTACGACGCCACCTTTGAGGGGGCGGTGCTGCGGCTGCGGCCCAAGCTGATGACCGTAGCGGTGGCCCTGCTGGGACTGGTGCCGATCATGTGGTCCTCCGGCACCGGCGCCGACGTGATGAAGCCGATCGCTGCCCCCATGATCGGCGGCATGATTTCCTCGGCAGTGCATGTGCTGATCATGACCCCGGTGATATTCGTGCTGATGAAGAAGCGGGAGTTGGTCAAGGGGACGTTGAAGTATTCGGGGATGAAGCATTAAGACGGGCGCGCCTTTTCCGCGATATCTGCGTCAGGCTTCACCATGCGCTTGTGCGGCGTAGCGCTGCTACGCCTCCGCGGCATGGCTTGCCTTCCTTGATCTCGCGAAAAAATCGCACCCGACAGGAAAACCGGAACGCCCGGAAACACGAAAAGGAGAAGCATTATGAAAAAACTGGTACTTGCAGTTGCAGCAGTTATGGCCCTGGCAGCTCCGGCGGCCTTTGCCGCCTCCGATCACGGCAAGCACGGCGGGCATGGCAGCAGCGCCCATGAAGAGGTGGTGGACGGGGTCAAGGCGGTCTTTACCGTCCAGACCATGAAGGAGGCGATGAAGGCCATGGGGATGGAGCTGCCCAAGGGGGTGAAGGAGACCCACCATATCCAGGTGGGCTTCACGGACCTGAAAAGCGGTAAAGCCCTGACCGAGGGGGAGGTGGCCATCAAGGTGCTGGCCCCGGACAAGACGGAGCAGACCAAAAACCTGTCAGCGATGCAGGGGCATTTCGGCGGCGATTTCGTGATGGCCAAAAAGGGGCGCTACGGCGTGATGAGCAAGTTCAGGCTGAAAGACGGCACAGTCCGCCAGGCACGGTTCTGGTATCAGGTGAAGTAGCAGGAGACGATTCCTGCGGGGTAGCACCGGAAAGGCAGTTGTTCTCTACGCAAGGGATGCCCAGGGGGGCAGCCGTGAGCACGCTGGAACAACAGCCTTTCCGGCGTTTGCACGCGACGCTCCTGTCAGCGTTTTTCAGGGGTGCACTCCATGGCCTCAAGTCGGACCGCCGTAACCTGTTCGGGTAACATCAGCGGCAGACTCTCGGCAAGATTTCGTTCTCCCCTGCCGTCTTTCATCGGTATGGTACCGAAGTGATGGATGACGCCCCGTGCTCGGGACGGTTCGGTAGTGGTGGGCTGGGGCTGGTAGTTCGGGGTACGGAGAGGTTGTCCGGTTTTTTCCTGGGGGCCGACGCCGGGTTGGAGCGGCGTACCGCCGGGAAGCGTTTTCTCCTCTGCCGTGTTGGTGAAGGAAAGGTTGAAGTTCCGGGTGACTGCGGAGCTGTACTGAATTGTGCAGCGGTACGGCAGGCTGGCAGCTGTCTGGGAAGCACTGCGCGCCAGCAGCGTGCCACCCAACTGGCACTCGCCCGACGGGCGTCCCGGCATGCCGCAGCGTAGTGAGGTCTGGACTGCCTGGATACTGGCGGACGGATCATGCTGCGGCGGGTGGTAGGTAAGATCAAGGGCGCCTGCCGATGGAGCCGCGCACACTGCACCGGCGATCATAGCTGCCGTCAGGCTGGAAATTCGGCGTACACCCTGTTGCATGTCATCCTCCCGTTTTCAGAATGTGTCTCGCTGAAGTTCATCACGCCTGTGGCAAAGAATTGCCCTGACAATCCTGCGTGATCTCATGACGGCTTCGTTCCCGTTCCGCGCAGATACTCCAGAAGCTCCCCGAAATCAGGGGGCGGCTCGCTGGTGAATTCGAGAAACTGTTCGCTGACCGGATGAACAAATCCCAATACCCTGGCATGCAGCGCCTGGCGCCCCAGGGCGCGGATCATCCCCTGCAGGCGGCTGTCCTTCAGGTTGTTGCACCTGCCACCGTCGGGGTAGAGCGGGTCTCCCAGTAGCGGCATGCCGGCTTCGGTGAGGTGTACCCGGATCTGGTGGGTGCGGCCGGTCTCCAGGCGCAGTTGCACCAGGCTGGCCGGGCCGAACCGTTCCAGCACCCGCCAGTTGGTGACCGCCTGCTTGCCGTGGCGGGCCGATCCCGAAAGTCGCAGCCGTTCCGTGGGGTGCCGGCCGATGATGCCGCTGATTCTTCCGGTGTCGGTTTTCGGGGAGCCGTAGACCAGAGCCCAGTAGAGCCGCTTGACGCTGTGTTCGGCAAACTGGTTGGCCAGTCCCCGGTGGGCGGTGTCGTTCTTGGCCGCCACCAGCAGGCCGGAGGTCCCCTTGTCCAGGCGGTGGACGATACCGGGGCGAAGTTCGCCGCCGATGCCGGAAAGATCGTCGCAATGGGCCAGCAGGGCATTGACCAGGGTGCCGGTATCGACACCGGCGCCGGGATGAACGGTCATGCCTGCCGGCTTGTCGATGACGATCAGGGCGTGGTCCTCGTAGATCACGGTCAGCGGAATAGCCTCCGGCCGGGGCAGTGCGGCAACCGGCGGCGGCACCGTCACCTCCACCCTCTCCCCCCCGCGCAATTTCAGGGAGACCCGTGGCGTCTGCCCCTCCACCAATACCCGCCCCTCCTCCACCAGGCGCTGCACCGCGGAGCGGCTCTGGTCCGGCAGTGTCGCTGCCAGAAATGCGTCCAGCCGTTGTCCGGTCGCTTCCGGCGGTATCAGCAGGTGATGGGTCGGTTCGTCGTGCATGGAAGGGTCTCGAATGATGAAAGGCGTGTCTCCTGGACACGCCTTTGCTGATGTCAGGCTGCCGGAAGGGCAGCAGTTACCAGATGGAGGACTCGATCTTGCCGGCACGCTTGATCAGGATATCCACCAGGGTCAGTTCGAACATCCGTTCCGGGTCCAGGTTCGGCGAGACGCGGGAGAGGAAATGCTGCCGTCCCTCTTCGATCTCTTCGGCGAGCAGCTCGAAAATGCTGTCCTCCTTGATGCCGCGTTCCACTTTTTCCTGGTTGTAGATCGCCACATCGGACAGGATCGCCCGCGCCAGCCGTGCCGCCTGATCCCGGTTGGTGATGATGTTCATGACGTCTCCTTGGAATGCCTGTCTGCTACCGTGAAAGTGTAGACCACCTGCACGGCAAAGTAAACCGAAACGGGCAGGTTCAGCGTCGTCCCGTCCGCGGCGCGGGGCGAGCGCTATCGGCGTTGCCCGGTATGATGCTGAGTTCGAGGCGTCGCCCCTCGCGGATCAGATGAACCCGTAGTGGCGCACCGATCTTTGCCGCCGCCACCAGTTGCTGCAGATGGGAGGGCGTTTTCACGGTGACGCCGCCGATGTCGACGATGACGTCGCCCGCCAGGATACCACCCCGCTCGGCCGGGGCGCCGGCAACGGTCTCGGCCACCAGCACGCCGGTGGTGCCTGGCAGTTTCAGTGTCTTGGCCATATCCTCGCTGACCGGGGCGATGCTGATCCCCAGCCAGGCGCGGGTGACGCTTCCCTTCTCCACCAGCTGGGCCACGATCGGCTTGGCCATGTTGGTGGGAATGGCAAAGCCGATCCCCTGGCCGGCGGCCACGATGGCGGTGTTGATGCCGATCACCTCGCCATGGATGTTCAGCAGCGGTCCGCCGGAGTTGCCGGGGTTGATGGAGGCGTCGGTCTGGATGAAGTTCTCGATACTTTCAATCCCCACGTTGGAACGGCCGGTGGCGGAGATGATCCCCACGGTCATGGAACGTTCGAGGCCGAAGGGGTTGCCGATGGCGATAGCCCACTGCCCCACTTCCAACCGGTCGGAGTCGGCCAGCACGGCGGTGGGGAGATCGGCAGCATCTATTTTGATCACCGCGATGTCGGTCTTGGGGTCTCCTCCCACAATGCGGGCGTCATAGACCTTGTCGTTGGACAGCTTGACCCGGATCTGTTCCGCGTCCCGCACCACGTGGTCGTTGGTGACGATGTAACCGTCCCGGCTGATGATGAAGCCGGAACCAAGGCTTCTGTCCTGGCGCGTCTGGGGGCCGCCGAAGAACTCTTCAAAGAAGGGGGGCAGGTCGTAGAAGGGGCGTACCATCTTCTTGCGGCTTAAGGTGGAAATGTTGACCACCACCGGCATCACGTTTTTCGCCACGGCGCTGAAGGCTCGCTGGGCGGCCAGTATGTCGGCCGGTACCTCCTTGACCGGCGGTTCCGCTTCGGCTGCCGGACGCTTGGAGCTGAAGAGGATCGGCTCATCCTTCGAGGAGGAACAAGCGGAAAGGGCGAGCAGCAGCAGGCCGAGTACGCACACGTTGCGGGATGCTATGGTCAGACGCAGCATATTGCACAACCTTTATAAATGGTTTATAACTAACGGCGTTTTATTTGTGTTTCTGCAGATACATTAAACTATAAGCATAAATCTCCGGCTGTCAACCGCTGCAGCCCCTGTGACCAACGTTCCCGGAGGAGCCTGACGTGACTGATATCAAGGCCCAGATCAAGGAGTTTCGCATCGGCGAGAAGATTCGCGCGCAGCGCCAGCTGCGGCGGCTGACCCTGCAGGAGCTGTCCGACCTGACCGGTCTTTCCAAGCCACTCTTGTCCCAGATCGAAAACGAGCAGGTGGTCCCTCCCCTGGCGACGCTGCTCAAAATATCCCGGGGACTCAAGGTCGATATCCATTTCTTTTTCGAAGACGAGACCAACCGGCAGAAGCTGGTGGTGACCAGGGGCGAGGAGTTGCGTCCCGATCTGCAGCGCCAAGCAGTCAAC
This sequence comes from Trichlorobacter ammonificans, assembly GCF_933509905.1. Lineage (GTDB taxonomy): Bacteria > Desulfobacterota > Desulfuromonadia > Geobacterales > Pseudopelobacteraceae > Trichlorobacter > Trichlorobacter ammonificans. The sequence goes on from NZ_OW150024.1 coordinate 646,362, forward strand.
GCCGCAGTCCGGCCCTATACCTACCACTCGCTGGCCCAGGGGATGCGTCACAAGAACATGGAGCCGTTCCTGGTGGAGGTGGAGAACACCACCTGGGACGACAAGCTCTTCTTCCGACACGACGGCGAGGAGGAGTTTCTCTACGTGGCAGATGGCGCGATCAACTTCCACTACGGCAGCGAAGTGTACCATCTGAAGGCCGGAGACAGTGCGTACTACGATTCCAGTCAGCCCCACGGCCTGGTGGCGGTGGGGGAGACCAAGGCCCGTATCGTGGCGGTGCTTTATTCGAAGGGGTGACGCCGGTGCGGAAGGTTGAGTCTCCGGGCAACGGCGAGGCTTGACAGCGCTTCTGTCAGCGGTTATACAGGACTATCAAGGTCTTCTAGGAGTTTCCCAATGATGGAACTGACCCGCAAGGGTGACTATGCCATTCGTGGCATCATTTATCTGGCTTCGCAGCCGCCGGACAAGATTTCGCTTCTTTCCGACATCGCAGCGGCCGTTGACGTGCCCCAGACCTTTTTGGCGAAGATTTTTCAGCAGTTCAGCAAGTCCGGCATCGTCCGCTCCTACCGTGGAACCGGCGGCGGGTTCGTGCTGGCCAGCACACCGGACAAGGTAACGCTGCTGGAGGTGGTGGAGGCGGTGGAGGGGCCGATTACGCCCAATCGCTGTGCGGTGGGGCCGGGGCAATGCTCGCGGGACGGCTATTGCACCGTGCATCCGGTCTGGGTGCGCATTCAGCAGGAGGTGCGCAGAAGTCTGGCCGAAATCACCCTGAAGGATCTGGTTCAGAAGTAAGTTGTTTATTTAAAATGGTTTTTTTAGCTTTTTCTTGACTGTCGAGACTTTTCTCGGTATTGGTGAACGACAATTTGACCTGACGGTTCAGTGAAAGTCCCTGGAAAACGCCATGGGACTTTTGTCGTTTCACTTCCCGGCTGCAATGGTGCAGGCCGCTACTTCAAGAGAAAAGGAGCTCCCGTCGGACTAAGACAACCTGCTGTTGTGCCTATCCGGTTCAGGGTGTCGTCCGACACCACCCGCCCAGTCTTCCCACTCGTTATCTATGAAAAATTCATGTATTACCATCAGTATCCATCACCTGATCGCCCTGTTGATTCTCGTGTCCCTACCGCTGCTCATTGTCGCCTGCAGCAACTCGCGCTGGTACGCTCCCGAAGAGACGGCGTCCGTCAAGGAAGCGCCCGAAACCCACCTGGAGCAGGAGATTCGCTCCGTCATGGAAAAGGGGGTTTCGCTGGAAGAGCGCAAGCGTCAGCTTCCGGTCATCGAAGCCGCCTTTGCCCGGCTTACCACGCCGGAGCGGGCCAGAAACCTGGCGGCGCTCTGCTACATCAAGACCTTGGGAACGCCGCTGACCCCGCTTGACATGGCCGAGATCGCCCTTGCCGAGACCGGGGGGCATGCTCTGTCTTCCCGCGCCACTTCTCCCAAGGGGGCCGCTGGTGTCTGGCAGTTGATGCCGAGCCAGGCCCGCAGTCACGGGTATGACCCCGGCGAGATGCGGGACGATGAAAAATGCGCTGAAGCTGCCGTGCGTACCCTGCTTAGCAAGTTGGAAGTTGCCGATGGCAAGCTGGACTTGGCCAAGAAATACTATTGCGGGATCGGCCCTCAGGCCGACGCTTACCTGCGCAAGATTCGCCGGATCCGCAAGGAGCTTCAGGCGGCGTTGAACGCAGCCGGTGCCACCGTGGCCATGCGAACGGACGACGTTTCGCTCACCCGGTGACGCTCCGGTTGCCGGTGGCTGCACTCCCTCTCTGGTGGGCCGCACAGTCAGGCTAGATGAAATTCCCTGTCGTTTCACCCGCCGATGCTCTTTCTGCTGAGAGCCCCATCGATTCCCTGCCCGTTCCGCTGGAACGGGCAGGAGGCTGTGCCGCTCCTGTGGCTCTTTTTTCTTTTTCTTCCTGCTCCCGCAGTACACCGTCCGGTTTCGGCGAGGCGTAGCGGAGCCCCCTGAAAATCCCCCTTTTCGCTTGCCCTGGCGCAAGTCGCTCTGGTATAGTTCCCCGTATTTTCTGCGCCCAGTCTGTTGAAAGGAGGACCAGTATCGTGGAGCGGACGAGCTCCGGAGCAATCGGCTCCGGCATGACCTTGCGTACCAGAATAGTGCTTCTGGCGCTTTCCTCGATTCTCGCCATGCTGGTAGTGGTTCTCATGGGTGCCGTGATGGTGAGCGATGTGCCCTTCAATGGCGAACTCAGGAGCAAAATGGTGCTGACCTTCGTGGTCGTTGCCGCTCTGATCGCTCTGATCGTCGCCCTTGCCCTCCATACCGTCAGATCCGTTGTCAACCCGATTCGCCAGTGCATCGAGTTTTCCGGCCAGCTGGCTGCCGGCTCCCTGCAGCAGCGGCTCAACGTCCGCTGCAGCGGCGAGGTGGGAGAGCTGGTGGACGCCATGAACGCCATGGCGGAAAACCTGCATCGGATCGTCTCCCACCTGAACGGCACCACCGATGAACTGCATGCCATCGACCGCACCATCGAGCGTGCCGCCGGACAAGTGGTGAATGCCACCGGGCTGCAGGAGGAGGCGGTTAGCGAAACGACCCGTATTGCGGTGCAGTTCAACGATTCCGTGGTGCGCATATCCCAGGGGATCGACCAGCTTGCCTCCTCGGCCGGCGAGACTTCCTCCTCGGTCCTGGAAATGGCGGCCAGCATTGAAGAGGTTGCCATCAATACCGATACGCTGGCCACCTCCGTCGACGAGGTGAGCTCCTCGGTGATCGAGATGGCCGCCTCCATCAAGGGGATCGGCGCCAATATCACCAATCTGCTGGAAGCATCCAGCACGACCGCCTCCTCCGTCGCCCAGATGGATGCCTCCATCCGTCAGGTGGAAAAAAGTGCCATGGATACGGCGGTCATTTCGGAAACGGTCCGTTCCGATGCCGCCAACGGCCTGACCTCGGTACAGGAAACCATTGCCGGTATGCAGGAGATTCGCAGGGCCTCCCGTATTACCGCCGAGGTGGTTGAGCACCTCTCCCTGCGGGTGAACGATATCGGCGCAATCCTGTCGGTGATCGACGAAGTGGCCGAACAGACCAACCTGCTGGCCCTGAACGCCGCCATCATCGCCGCCCAGGCCGGTGAGCAGGGCAAAGGGTTTGCCGTGGTGGCCGATGAGATCAAGGAGCTGGCTGAGCGTACCTCCTCCTCCACCCGGGAAATCGCCCTGGTGATCAACGGCGTCCAGGAGGAGACCGGACGGGCCGTGGCCGCCATTAACCAGGCTGAACTGGCCATTTCCGCCGGCGAGGAGCTCTCGGAGCGTTCCGGGGCGGTGCTGGAGAAGATCGTTGCCGGGGTGCAGCAGGCCGGCCTGCAGATCAGCGCCATCGCCCGGGCCACTGTCGAGCAGGCCAAGGGGAGCCAGAATATCCGGATTGCCATGGAGCAGGTTGAGGAGATGGTGGAGCAGATCGCCCACTCCACCCGCGAGCACGGCCGCGGCAGCGACATGATCACTTCAGCGGTGGAGCGGATGCGTGAAATGACCAACCAGGTGCGCAGCTCCACTCGCGAGCAGAGTAAGACCAGTGCCCTGATCGCCCGGGCCACGGAAGATGTGACCACCATGATCGAACGAATTCGGGAGACCTGTGCCGACCAGGCAGTGCAGAGCACGGCCATCGAACGGACCATCGAGAACATCCGGCTCGCTTCCAGCGCCACCTCCCAAGCGGCACGGGTGATGAACGGCGCCGTTACCTCCCTGGCACGGCAGATAGAGCAGTTGGAAAAAGAGATGGATGGTTTCACGGCATGAACAAACGTATTGCCGCACACCTGACCTCGTTGCGCAAAACGGGGCGTAAGGCGCTGGTAACCTTCATTACCGCCGGCGATCCCGACCTGGCAACCACGGCCACCCTGTTGCCGCTTTTGGAGCGGGCCGGTGTCGATATTATCGAGCTGGGTATTCCGTTTTCCGATCCCATGGCCGACGGTCCCACCATTCAGCGGGCCTCGGAGCGGGCTCTGGCTGCGGGAACGACCCTGTCCAGCGTGCTGGAACTGGTACAGAGCGTTCGCCCTGCGGTTACGGTGCCCATTGTGCTGATGGGCTACAGCAACCCGATCTACCACTACGGTTGGGAGCGCTTTGCCGTCGATGCCGCGGCAGCCGGGGTGGATGGGCTGCTGCTGGTGGACCTGCCGCCGGAAGAGGCGGACGAACTATTGCCCGTCGCCCGAAGTGCGGGGCTGGATCTGATCTTTCTGCTGACCCCCACCTCGGGGCCGGACCGGATTGCCCGGGTGGCCCGCAGCGGCAGCGGATTTCTTTACTACGTTACCGTTACCGGGGTTACGGGGGCTCGGCAGCATGTGTCGCAGAGCCTGTCCGGCGAACTGGCGGCGGTGCGCAGCGCGGTCAGGCTGCCGGTCATGGCCGGCTTCGGCATCTCCACGCCCGAGCAGGCCGCCCTGGTAGCCGCCGACGCCGACGGCGTCGTGGTGGGCAGCGCCATCGTCAAGCTGTTCGAACAGTACCGGGGAGAGCAGTTGCAGGAGGCGGTGACTGCGCTGGTGGGCAGCCTCAAGCTGGGTATTTCACATTCAACGAGGACTTAAGACATGAGCTGGTTCAAGCGCGCCAAAGCCGGAATTGAAAAGAGCAGCACCCATAACGTCAAGGTTCCCGAGGGGCTCTGGACCAAATGCCCCTCGTGCAGTGAATCGGTGCTTTCCAAGGAGATCGCGGAGAACCTGCAGGTCTGCCCCAAGTGCGGTCATCACTTCCGGATCGCTCCTCGCCAGCGGCTGCAGGCGCTGCTGGACAACGGCACCTGGCTGGAACACGATGCCGGCATGACCTCGGTTGATTTCCTGGAATTCAAGGACACCAAGGGGTACCAGGAGCGGATCGACGCCACCCTGGCCAAGGGAGGCTCCCGGGACGCGGTGATCTGCGTCGAGGGGGGAATTGAGGGGATTGCGGTGCAGGTGGCGATCTTTGATTTCTCCTTCATGGGGGGGAGCATGGGCAGTGTGGTGGGGGAAAAAATTACCCGCGCCATCGAGCGGGGGGTGGAAAAGCGGCAGCCGGTGCTGGTCATTTCCGCATCCGGCGGCGCCCGCATGCAGGAGTCGATCCTGTCCTTGATGCAGATGGCCAAGACCTCCGCAGCTCTGGCAAAGCTGAAAAATGCCGGCATTCCGTTCCTTTCCATCCTGACCGATCCCACCACCGGCGGCGTCACCGCCAGCTTCTCCATGCTGGGAGACCTGAACATTGCCGAGCCGAAGGCGCTGATCGGGTTTGCCGGTCCGCGGGTCATCGAGCAGACCATCCGCCAGAAGCTGCCGGAAGGTTTCCAGCGTTCAGAGTATCTCCTTGACCACGGCATGATCGACATGATCGTCCCCCGTACCGAGATGCGCACTACCCTGGGACGGCTCCTGGCCATGCTGACCAAGCGCTGAGCGTGGCCGCGTCCCAGCGACTGGCGGAAATATTCGGCCGCCGGCGTTTTGCCATCCGGCCGGGAACCGAGCGCATAAGCGGCCTGCTGGCCCGCCTGGATCATCCGGAGCGGGCCTTTTCCTCCATCCATGTTGTCGGCACCAACGGCAAGGGGTCGACGGCGTCGTTTCTTGCCGCCATGCTGACGGCCGCCGGCTGTCGTACCGGCCTGTTCACGTCACCCCACCTGATCAGTTACCACGAGCGCTTTCAGATCGACGGCGCTCTCATTGCCCAGGACGCCCTGGAACGGATGCTGGACCGGGTGCTGGCAGTGGCCGCGCCCGAGGATACGTTTTTCGAGCTGACCACTGCCCTTGCCTGTTGCTGGTTTGCCGAAAACGGTGTGACGGTTGCCGTTCTGGAGGCCGGCATGGGGGGGCGTTCCGATGCCACGGCGGCGGTACCCGCCCTATGCACCCTGATCACGCCGGTCTCGCGGGACCACAGCCAGTGGCTGGGAGAAACCACGGCAGCCATTGCCGCCGAAAAGGCGGCTATCGCCGAGGCGGGCACGCCCCTGCTGTCCGCCCGTCAGGAACCGGCGGTACTGGCGGTACTGGCGGAGCAGTGCGCCCTGCGGGGGCAGGAACTGCTGCTGTGCGGCCGGAATTTCGACGTGGCCCGCCGGGGGGACGGTTCCCTGTGCTACCGGGATGCCGACATCCGGTTGGAGGGACTGGTTCCCGGCCTGGTGGGGAACTACCAGAGCGGAAACGCCGCCCTGGCCATCGCCGGTGCCCGTTCGGTTGCACGGCAGCTTGGTCTGCCGCTGACCGGGGAGCAGATCCGGCGCGGCATCGCCGCTGCCCGCTGGCCGGGCCGCATGGAGCTGATCCGCCTGGATGGCGGCGGCCGCCTGCTGCTGGACGGTGCCCACAATCCGGCCGGCGCTGTGGCACTGGCCGAAGCGCTGCGGGAATACCAAGCCACGCGCATCACGCTGCTGCTGGGGCTGATGGAAGACAAGGACATTGACGGTATTCTGGGGGCACTCGGGCCGTTGGCACAGATAATCGTGACCGTTGAACCCCGGCAGGAGCGGGCACTATCGGCGCAACGACTGGCGGAGTTCTGCGAACAGCGGGGGATTCCGGTGCTCGTGGGCGGTACGGTTCCCGAAGGGGTGGCGGCGGCACGGGCACGGACCGGTGTCGGCGACCTGCTGGTGGCTGCCGGTTCGTTGTTCGTGGTAGGAGAGGTGAAGGCTGCGCTGGCCGGCCAGGTCTGCGAGGCGGTGCGCGGCTGAGTGAGGGTGGAGATGCCGATGCGGAGACGCTCGATACATACCGGACTGGTGCTGGGGGTCTGCCTGTGGGGGCTGTTGTTGCCCCTGCCTGCGGCGGCGGAAGATGTCCGGGAGGCCGGTGTGCCCGGCATGACCATCCGTGCCGACCGGATGAGTCATCAGGTTGCCGGTGATCTGCTCACCGCCAGCGGCAGTGTGGCCATCACCTGGCAGGAGATGACCCTCACCGCCGACGAGGTGCAGCTTGACCGCACCCGGAATATCCTGACCGCCCGGGGTAACGTAAGCATGGTCAAAGCCGGCGACACGATGCGGGGGGATGCTCTGCTCCTCGACACCGAAACCGGCCGGGCCGAGATGGAAAACGGCCGTATTTTCATGACCCAGGGTAATTTCCATATCGGCGGCAGCCGCATCGCCCGCACCGGGGACGAACAGTACGCCCTGCGGGACGGCTGCCTGACCACCTGCGACGAGACGATACCCAGTTGGAAGATCGGGGCGGAGGAGCTGGATGTCACGGTGGAAGAATACGCCACCGGCAGTAACGTGGTCTTCTACGTCAAGGATCTGCCGGTCTTTTATGTTCCCTACCTCATGCTGCCGGTGAAGCGGGAGCGCCAGTCCGGCCTGCTCTTCCCCCGCTTCGGCCGCTCCTCCAAGCGGGGCGAGTTCCTGGAACTGCCGGTCTACTGGGCCATTTCCCCTTCCCAAGAGGCGACCGTCACCCTTGACCTCCAGACCAGGCGCGGCGTGGGGGGCGGGCTTGATTACCGCTATCTCCGCTCCCGCACCAGTGAGGGGGCTTTCGGCGGCTACCTGATTCATGATGAAAACGAGAACAAGGTGCGCGGGCAACTGCTGCAGTTCCACCGGGAAGAGCTGACTGACACCCTGACGCTGACCAGCAGCGTCAACCTGACCAGCGACCGGACCTACCTGCAGGATTACGGTGACGCCAGCGGCGATTATAACCGCCAGTTCTACGACTCACGGGTAGTCCTGAGCCAGCAGTGGCAGAGCTGGCTGGCCGGCGCCCAGGCGATCTATACCCAGGACTTTTCAAGCGGCAGCAACAGCGGCACCCTGCAACGGGCTCCGGAACTCTTTCTGTACGGGGTGCGTCAGGCGCTGCCCTCTCTGCCCCGGGTCTGGTTCGACCTGGATACGGAGTTGACCAGTTACTACCGTGAAAAAGGGATGCAGGGGCAGCGGGCCGTAGTGACGCCACGACTCTCCACGAGCCAGAGCCTCTTTGACGGTCGCCTGACCGCTACGTTGCGGGGAGGTGTGCAGCTGCGCGGCTATACTACCACCGATGCGGCTCCGGAAGTCAGGGAGGATGCGGTGGTGGCCATTCCCGAGGTTTCCGCCGAACTGAGCAGTGCCTTCAGCCGGATGTACGACGGTCCGCTTTTCGGCATGGCGCGACTGCGCCACGAACTGGTCCCCTCGCTCAGCTACAGCTACGCACCGGACCGCACTCAGACGATGTATCCCTACTACGACCAGGATGACCGCACCCCACATCTGAACCTGCTGCAGTTCTCCCTTGCCAGTCACCTGGGGGGGAAACTGCCCCGTGCTGCAGGGCAGCAGGGGGCGGAGACCTACCGGCACCTGCAGACGATCCGGCTCAGCCAGGGCTACAGCCTGAACGGTACCCGCCAACACCTGCTGACGGAAACCGATACTACAGGGCGCTGGTCCGAGGCTGCTCTGGAGAGCGAAACCTGGCTGCACCCGATCTTCCGGCTGCTCGTTGATGCCCGCTATAGCCATTCGCTGCGTCGCATCTCCGCCACCGCCCTGGGGGGAGACCTGGTGGATGGCACGGGGAACAGCATGGGAGCCAGCTACCGGATGACCCGCAACCAGGTCGAATACCTGGAGGGGCGGATGACCCTGGCCGCGCTCAAGCCGGTCTACCTGGGCTACCTGAGCCGCTATTCCTTCGACAAACGGGACTTTCTGGAGTCCTACGCCACGGCGGAGTACCGCCACCAGTGCTGGTCCGTGATGCTGGTCTGGCGGGAGCGTCCCAACGACCGCTCCTGGACCGTCAACTTCAACTTGGCGGGACTGTTCAGCTCCTCCAAGAGTCCCGTCGCCGGGAGGACACCATGACAGCGCGCCGCCAGGGCGGTTTCCCCCGCTCCCTTCCCCGCCTCGTCTACGCCGACAGCCAGGGAATGATCTATGACCATCCCACGCTGACCATGGCGGCCATGAACGGACCGGAGGCGGTGCTGCCGGAGGCGGTGGAACTGATTCCGTTGCCGGAGGGGAGCCGGCTCTTCACCATTCCGGACACTCCACCCCTTGCCTGGGACCGGCGCAGGGAGCAGTTCACGGTGGTGGAAACGGTGCGGGGGGTGCGCGGGACGGTGCAGGCGGTGTCGGCCTTCATGGCTCCCGGCTTTGCCCGGACCCTGTTGCCGGCCTGCGATTATTCCCGCAAGCAGGTCCATCTGCCGCTCTGGTCCTACACGGCGGTGGGCTGGGACGACGAGCGGGACTGCTTTGTGGTTGCCGCTACCCGGGTGGACAGTAACCGTAACTGGGACCCGGCAAACTATGACGACCGCACCCTTGACCCGCTGGTGCGGCAGCGCCTGCGGGAGATGCCGGGCAACCGGCTGCTGGAGCAACTGTCGCGGTGCGCCATCGATTACCACTGTTTTGCCGCCAAGAACCTCTTCTACCGCCGCTGGGAGGCCCCCCTGCCGATCTCGCCGGCCTGCAACTCAGCCTGCCTGGGCTGCATCAGTCTGCAGCCGTCGGAATGCTGTCCCTCCAATCATGACCGGATCGGCTTCGTACCGACACCGGAGGAGATCGTCGAGGTGGCCCTGCCGCACCTGCAACAGGCGCCGGAGGCGATCGTCTCCTTCGGACAGGGATGCGAAGGGGACCCGATCCTGCAGGCCCCCACCGCCGCCGAGGCGGTGCGCCGCCTCAGGGGCGCCACCTCCCGGGGGACGATCAACTTCAACTCCAACGGTTCCCTGCCCCGGCGGGTGGCGGAATTGTGCGACGCCGGCGTGGATTCGTTCCGCTTTTCGATGAATTCGGTGCTGGAAGAGCGCTACAACGCTTACTACCGTCCCACGGGATACTGTTTTGCCGATGTGCGGGAGTCGTTGCTGGTGGCCAAGCAGGCGCAGCGCTTTACCATGATCAACTACCTGATCTCCCCCGGCGTCAGTGATGCGCCGGAGGAGGTGGCGGCACTGCTCGCCTTCGTGGAGGAGACCGGTGTCGACATGATCCAGATGCGCAACCTCTCCATCGATCCCCACTACTACAACGGGGCGATGCAGGTAGCCGGGCGCGGCATCGGCATCTACCGGCTGCTGGAGCGTCTGAAGCAGCGCTTTCCCCGTCTGCAGTTCGGCTACTACAACCGCACCAGGGAGAGGTTCCATCCGCCCGGTTTGGAGCAAAGCTGGCCGATCCCCTGAAACGGAAACGGCCCGCCTGATGGGCGGGCCGCTGGTGCAATCATCACGGGGAAACGGGCGGCTACTTGAGGCCCTTCAGGAAACCGACCAGAGCGTCCATGTCTCCCTTGGGCAGGGTGGCAAAGGCGGGCATGGAGGAACCGGGGTTGCTCTTCTTCGGGTTGGCCAGTTTTTCGCGCAGCTGGGCTTCGGCCAGCTTACCGCCAACCTTGCTCAGGTCGGGACCGATGGCCCCCCCCTTGCCCTTCACCTTGTGACACATGGCGCATTTCTGGTTGAACAGTTTTTCTCCCGCACTTTCGGCGAAGGCGGCGTTGGACAGCATGACCGAGAGTCCGAGAACCGACAGTGACAGAGCGTACTTCATGGCAATGATCTCCTTTGGTTGTGGCGGGGTGACAAGCTTGCGCCATCCTACCATCGCTTCCGCGCCGATGCAACCGGCACAGTGCCGCCGCTGATGTTTTCCCGTCTTTATCTGCATATTCCCTGGTGCCTTGCAAAATGCGGCTACTGCGCCTTTTCCTCCCGGCGGGGAACCACCGCCGACCTGGCCGGAACGGTGGAGTTGCTGCTGACGGAGATGGAACTCGCTGTCCGCCGCTTTCCGGCAACGGAGCCGCTTGCTTCCCTCTATCTGGGGGGCGGGACACCCTCACTGCTGGCGCCGGATCAGGTTGGACGACTGCTGGAACGCAGCCGCCTGCTCTGGGGGCACCATCTCTCCCTCGAGAGTACCCTGGAGGCAAACCCCGGTACCGTGTCGGCAGAGCGCCTGGCCGGTTTCCGTGCCGCCGGCATCACCCGCCTCTCCCTCGGGGCCCAGTCCTTCGACGACAACGACCTTACGCTGCTGGGACGGGTGCATGATGCCCGGCAGACGGGTGAGGCGATGTCTGCCGCCAGGGCTGCCGGCTTCGATTCCGTTGGCCTGGACCTGATCTGCGGTCTGCCCGGCCAGGCCCCGGCAGAGTGGCGTCGCCAGCTCGGGATGGCGCTGGACCTCTTGCCGGATCATCTTTCCATTTACAGCCTCACCATCGAAGAGGGTACTCCCTTCAGCCGGCGCTACCCGGCCGGTACCGCCGAACTTCCCGACGACGATCTGGTAGCTGCCATGCTGGAAGAAGCCGACACGATGCTGACTGCCGCCGGCTTCGACCATTACGAACTGGCCAACTATGCCAAGCCGGGCAAACGCTCGGAGCACAACTGCGGCTACTGGCGGCGTGAAGGCTGTCTGGGATTGGGACCGTCGGCCCACAGCCTCCTGCTGGACGGCTGGGGCGTCCGCTGCTGCAATCCGTCCGACCATGATGAGTGGGCCGCCCTGCTTCGTTCCGGCAGCTGGGCTGCCGGAGAGGAGACGCGGCTGTCGCGGGAGGAGGCCCGTGCCGAGACGATGTTCCTGGGGCTGCGCCTGTCCGACGGTATCGGTCTGGACTGGTTCGAGCAACGCTTCGGCGAACGGCTCGAGGTGGTCTGGCGGGAACCGTTGCAACGCCTCTACCAGGCGGGGCTGCTGCGTTGCGAAGCGGGACGGCTGCACCTTACCCGCAGGGGTATGCTGCTGTCCAACCGGGTGTTTGTCGAGTTCCTCTGAAACGGACAGCACGCCCCCCTGCTCCGGCTGCAGGTTTCCCGGTGGACAGAGGACGATTTTCGTGTACAGTTGATGGCAGTGGGACGTCAGCGACGTCTCCGTATCACCGGCACCGAAAGGAGTTCCCGTACCTATGTGCACTACCTGCGGGTGCGGTCCCCAATCCGGGGCGCACCATGACCATGAACACCACCATGACCACGAACACCGGCATGGCGAGCAGCGCCACAGCCATTCCCATCTTCACCAGCACCGTCACGACCATGGTGATCACCATCATCACCACGAGCATCTCCATGATGAACACCATTTCCACGACCACGAACATCGCCACGATGCTGCAACCACCAAAAAAATAACGATTGAAGAGGATCTGCTGGCCAAGAACAATCGGCTGGCGGCCTTTAACCGGGCGCTCTTCCGTGAAAAGGGGATTTTGGTGCTGAACCTGGTCTCTTCTCCCGGTTCCGGCAAGACAACCCTGCTGGAGCGGACACTGCGGGAGATTTCGGGACGCGTGCGCTGCGCGGTGATCGAGGGAGACCAGCAGACGGACAATGATGCCCGCCGGATCGCCGCCACCGGTGTGCCGGTGAAGCAGATCAACACCGGCGCCGGCTGCCACCTGGACGCCCACATGGTGATGCACGCCACTGAAACCTTTGATCTGGACAGCCTGGATATTCTCTTCATCGAAAACGTGGGAAACCTGGTCTGCCCGGCCGCCTTCGACCTGGGCGAGGCCCACAAGGTGGTGGTGCTCTCCGTGACCGAAGGTGAGGACAAGCCGCTGAAGTACCCGCAGATGTTCCATAACTCCGGCCTGATGCTGCTGAACAAGGTGGACCTGCTGCCCCATCTCGGCTTTGACGTCGGTACCTGCAAGGAGTATGCGGCGCAGGTGGGGCATGACCTGCGAATTCTGGAGGTGTCGGCCACCACCGGCGAGGGGCTGGCAGCGTGGTATGCATGGCTCGATTTGGAGATGGCGCGCGCGAAACAATCTCGTCAGGAGTAACGTATGGACATCAGGATACCGACAGTCGGCGAATCGGTGGTGGAGGCGCTGCTGGCCCGATGGCACAAGGGGGCCGGCGAGGCGGTCAGGCGGGACGAGGCGCTCTGCGAGATCGAGACCGACAAGATTACCATGGATATCTTTGCCGAGGCAGACGGGGTGCTGACGATTTCGGTTCCGGCCGGTACCACGGTGGCGGTGGGGGCAGTGATCGGCCGGCTCGACCCGGGCGGGGCGACGATCGCCGACAGTCCCGCTCCCGCTGCTGCTCCACCGGCGGCCACGGCCCAGCCGGCAGCGGCTCCCCCCACGTCGCCCTCGGTGCGGCAGGAATTGCGGGAAAAGGGGCTTGCTGCCAGCCAGGTAGACGGCAGCGGCCCCGGGGGCCGCATTCTCAACAGCGACCTGGCCGGACGGCAGGCCACGGTCGTGAAATCCGAAGAACCGCCGGCGTACCATGGAACGAACCCTCGTGGGGCAGCGCAGCCGCTTCCCGGTGAGGAGCGGGTACGGATGTCCCCCCTGCGCAAGCGAGTTGCCGAGCGGCTCCTGCAGGCCCGCCAGCAGACCGCCATGCTGACCACCTTCAACGAGGCCGATCTGGCGGCGTTGCAGGCGGTGCGTGCCGAGCGCAAGCAGCGGGGAGCCGGCGTCGGACTGCTGCCGTTCTTTGTCAGGGCAACGGTGGAGGCGTTGCGGGCCTACCCGGCGGTCAACGCCCGGATCGACGGCGACGACATTGTCTATCACCACTTCCAGCACCTGGGGATCGCGGTTGCCTCGGACAAGGGGCTGGTGGTGCCGGTGCTGAAAGAGGCGGGCGACATGGGGCTGGGCGAGATCGATGCTGCCATCGCCGGTTTCGTGGAAAAGATCAAAACCAACCGCCTGGCCATTGCCGACCTGGAGGGAGGGACCTTTACCATCACCAACGGCGGCACCTATGGCTCCATGCTCTCCACGCCGATCATCAACCCGCCCCAGAGCGGGGTGCTGGGGATGCACGCCATAGCCGACCGGCCGGTGGTGCGGGACGGGCAGGTGGTGATCCGTCCGGTGATGTACTTGGCACTCTCCTACGACCACCGTATCATCGACGGTCGGGAGGCGGTCGGCTTCCTCAAACTGGTCAAGGAACGGCTAGAAGATCGCACCTGGCTGGACGGGCTGCGCTGACAAGGAGACCATGGTATGGCCGAACAACTTGACCTGATCGTAATCGGTGCCGGTCCCGGCGGCTATGTGGCGGCACTGCGGGCGGCCCAACTGGGGATGAAAGTTGCCGTGGCGGAACAGCGGGCAACCCTGGGTGGGGTCTGCCTGAACGAGGGATGTATCCCCAGCAAGGCGCTGCTGGACTCCAGTGAGCAGTTCGCCCTGGCCCGGGACAAGTTTGCGAGTCATGGCATCGAGATCGAGCCGCCGCGACTGAACCTGCCGCAGATGCTGCGGCGCAAGGATGACGTGGTGAAGAAGCTGACCGACGGTATCGCCTTTTTGTTCAAGAAAAACAAGATCACCCAGCTGACCGGCAGGGCAGCGCTGCAGGGAGCCGGCAGCGACGGCAGGCAGCAGGTGCAGGTCAGCAAGGAGAACGGCGAAACGGAAACCATTGCTGCCGCCAGCGTGCTCCTGGCCACCGGCAGTGAGGCGGTACCGCTTCCCGGTATCCCCTTTGACGGCTCCCTGGTGGTCAGTGCCCGTGAGGCTCTTGCCTTTGACCGGGTGCCGGAGCATCTGGTGGTGGTGGGGGGCGGCGCCATCGGCCTGGAACTGGGGTCGGTCTGGCGGCGGCTGGGGGCACGGGTGACGGTGCTGGAGATGCTGCCGACCCTGCTGCCGGCCATGGATGGCCAGCTTGCCACCGCTCTGCAGCGGTCGCTGAAAAAGCAGGGGATCGAGATCGCCCTGGGAGCGCGAGTCACTGGCCTTGATGCCGGAGAAAACAGCGGTCTGGTACGCTATGTCGTCGGCGAGGAACAGCGTGAACTGAGCTGTGACCGCCTGCTGGTGGCCATCGGCCGGCGGCCGCTGCTGACGGGTCTCGGGTTCGACCGCCTGGGGGGGCGGCTGCTGGAGAACGGCAGGGTTGCGGTGGATGGCGACTACCGGACGTCGCTCCCCGGCATCTACGCCATCGGCGACCTGATCCCCGGGCCGATGCTGGCCCACAAGGCCTCTGAGGAAGGGGTGGTCTGTGTGGAGCGGATGGCCGGAAAAAAGAGCGAGGTGGAGTACGGTACCATTCCCGGCGTGGTTTACACTTGGCCGGAGGCGGCCTCCGTCGGAGCCGGCGAAGAACAGCTCAAGCGGGACGGCGTGCCCTACCGGGCCGGCACCTTTAACTTCCTGGGGAATGGCCGTGCCCGGGCCATGGATGAAACCGACGGATTCGTCAAGGTGCTGGCCCACGCCGAAACCGACCGCATCCTGGGGATACATATCATCGGCCCCCGGGCCTCGGACATGATTGCCGAGGCGGTGGCCGCCCTGGCCTTCATGGGAACGGCCAGGGATATCGGCATGATGATCCACGCCCATCCCACGCTTTCGGAAGCATTGAAAGAAGCTGCACTGGACCTGCACAAGGAGGCGATCCATGGCTAAGAATCTGACCACGAAAATTCTGGAAGCACACTTGGTTGAAGGAGAACTGGTTCCCGGCAGGGAAATTACCATCAGAATCGACCATACCCTGCTGCAGGACGCCACGGGCACCATGGCCATGCTGGAGTTCATCGCCATGGGGCTGCCCCGGGTCAAGGTTGACCTGGCGGCTCAGTATATCGACCACAACCTGCTGCAGACCGACTTCAAGAATGCCGACGACCATGCCTTCCTGACCAGTGCGGCCCAGCGGTTCGGGGTGCATCTCTCAAAACCGGGCAACGGCATTTCCCATCAGGTCCATCTTGAGCGTTTCGGCAAGCCTGGGTTGACCCTGCTGGGTGCCGACTCCCACACACCGACGGCGGCCGGCCTCTCCATGCTGGCCATCGGCGCCGGGGGACTGGACGTGGCCCTGGCCATGGCCGGCCATCCCTTCAGTCTTCCCTGTCCCAAGGTGTTCGGTATCAAGCTGACCGGGAAACTGCAGCCCTGGGTTTCCGGCAAGGATGTTGTTCTGGAGATGCTGCGGCGGCACACGGTCAAAGGTGGAGTGGGTAAGGTGATCGAGTACTTCGGCCCCGGCGTGACAACCTTGTCGGCAACGGACCGGGCCACCATCGGCAACATGGGGGCCGAACTGGGGGCTACCTCCACCCTGTTCCCCTCCGACGAGCGGACTCGCGAGTTTCTGGTTGCCCAGAGCAGAGGGGATGCCTGGGTGCCGCTGACTGCCGACGAGGGGGCGAAATACGACGAATACGACGAGATCGATCTGTCCGCGCTGGAACCGCTGATCGCCTGTCCCTCGTCGCCGGATAACGTGGTGAAGGTCAGGGAGGTGGCCGGTACCAGGGTGGACCAGGTAATCGTCGGCAGCTCGGTCAACTCCTCCTTCCGCGATTTGATGACGGTCTGCCGGATGCTGGAAGGACGCCGGATCGCAGCGGGGGTGTCGTTCCACGCCAATCCCGGCAGCCGTCAGGTGCTGGAAAACGTGGCCCAGCAGGGCGGGGTACTGATGCTGCTGATGGCGGGGGTCAACATTCACCAGTCCGGCTGCCTGGGCTGCATCGGCATGGGGCAGGCACCGGGGACCGGCCAGGTCTCTTTGCGTACCTTCCCCCGCAACTTCCCCGGCAGAAGCGGCACCAAAGGGGACAAGGTCTACCTCTGCTCCCCCGAGACAGCGGCAGCCTCCGGGTTGAACGGTGTGATAACCGACCCGCGGGACATGGGAAAGCTCATGGCATGGCCCGGGGTGGAGAACCCTGATCGCTATCTGGTGGACGACTCCAGTCTCATCTATCCGCTGCCGCCGGAAGAAGCTGCCAGGATAGAGGTCGTCACCGGCCCCAACATCGTGCCGTTTCCTGAATTCGAGGCCATGCCGGAGCACCTGGAAGCGACGGTGGTGCTGAAAGTGGGGGATAATATCACCACCGACCACATCATGCCGGCCGGCAACAAGATCCTTCCCCTGCGCAGCAACATTCCGGCCATTAGCCGCTTCGTCTTTGAGCAGGTGGACGCCTCTTTCCCCGACCGGGCCCAGGCGGCCGGTCCCGGCATCATTGTCGGCGGCGAGAACTACGGCCAGGGATCATCCCGTGAACATGCGGCCCTGGCGCCACGGTACCTGGGAATCCGGGCCAAGATCGTCCGGAGCTTTGCCCGCATCCACAAGGCGAATCTGGTCAATTTCGGGATTGTCCCGCTGACGTTCAATAATCCGGCCGATTACGAGCGGATCAACCAAGGGGACACCATCGTTATTCCCGACCTGGCCCGGCTGGTGCGCGAGGGAAGCGTCGAGATACCGCTTCTGGTTAACGGCGTAGGGATGGTTGCGCTTCTCGACGTTTCAGAACGTCAGCGCCAAGAACTGCTGGCCGGTGGTACCCTGAACACGGTTCGCAAAGGAGCAGCTTGATGCATCGTGACAAGAGAAAAACCAAGATCGTCGCGACACTGGGGCCGTCGAGCAGCACACCGGAGATGCTGGAACGGCTGATCACGGCCGGTGTCGACCTGTTCCGTCTGAACTTTTCCCACGGTACTCAGGAGGACAAGCAGCGGCTGATCTCGACGATCAGGGAGGCTTCGGCGAAGCTGGGCAAACAGGTGGGCATCCTTGCCGATCTGCAGGGGCCTAAGATCAGAACCGGGAAAATGGCCGGCGAAGGTATGCTGCTGGAGAAGGGCAAAGAAGTGGCGATCACCACGGATGCAGTTGAGGGAAAGGATGGCATTATCCCTACCATCTATACCGAGCTGCCCCGGGATGTGGTGCCGGGGGCCCAGATTCTGCTGGATGACGGCCTGCTTGAATTGAAGGTGCTGGCCATCGAGGGAGAACGGATACGCTGCCTGGTGGTAAACGGCGGTCTGCTCAAAAACAACAAGGGAATCAATCTTCCCGGCGTGCGGGTGTCGGCACCATCCCTGACTGAAAAGGACTTGGCCGATCTCGACTTCTGTCTCACGGCCGTGGTTGATTACATCGCGATGTCCTTTGTCCGGACCCATGAAGATGTGGAGCAGATCAAACGGATCATTTATGCAGCCGGCAAGGATATTCCGGTGGTGGCCAAGATTGAAAAACCCGAGGCGTTGCGTAATTTCAACAAGATTCTCAAGGTGACTGATGCGGTGATGGTGGCCCGGGGTGATCTGGGGGTTGAGATGAAGGCGGAGAAGGTGCCGCTGATTCAGAAGAAGATCATCAAAGCCTGCAACGAGGCCGGGAAACCGGTTATCACCGCCACCCAGATGCTCGAATCGATGATTACCAACCCCCGGCCAACCCGCGCCGAGACCTCGGACGTGGCCAATGCGATCATCGATGGTACCGATGCCGTGATGCTATCGGGAGAAACAGCTTCGGGTCGTTTCCCGGTTGAAGCGGTGGAAACCATGGTGCACATTGCTCGTGACGTAGAGACGGCCGGATTTGGCTGCCGCTCCGACACGCCGGTTTCGGCTACCCCCAGTATTGCCCAAGCCGTGGGCGAGGCGGCCTGTCGGGCAGCCATCAGCCTGAAGGCAAAGGCGATCGCCGTATTCACCCAGTCCGGTAGTACCGCGGCCCTTATTTCTCGCTTCAGGCCACCCATTCCGATTGTCGCCTTTACCTCGTCAGATCGGATTCAGCGCAAACTTGCACTTTACTGGGGAGTGCGTGCCCGTT